>CAJQJT010000402.1 GCA_905478725.1 uncultured Pseudomonadales bacterium | reverse complement strand
ATATCCGACTAAAGAGCAGATCGTCAGCGCGGTTAAAAAAATTCTTTAGCATTACCTACAGACGGAGAGAAGACTATGACAATCAAAGTAATTATTCCAAAAGCCGGTATGGGAACCACTGAGGGAACCATTGCCGAATGGCATAAAAAAGAAGGTGATCCAGTTGAGAAGGGAGAGCTATTGGTGGAAATAGAAACGGCCAAAGCGGTTCAGGAAATTGAATCCCCGATCTCTGGCGTGCTTAAAAAAATCCTCATGGAAGAGGGCGAAACCGGAGATATTTATACGGAGATTGCTGAAATTGAAGAAGCCTGATTCTATAGCGACACCATTCTCCCCAATGCGCAAGGTGGTGGCTTACAGAATGACCGAAGCAACACAGACTATTCCGCATTTTAGAATGGTTAAAGAAATCGTAATTGACGATCTGTTAGCCCTGAGAAAGGAGATCAATCAAGAGCTACAGGAGGGTAAGGTCTCCCTGAACGATCTTCTTGTTAAAGCTACTGCTGCCGCTCTAATGGAAAACCCCAAACTAAATATCCAAGTGATCGACAGCGAAATACATCAATTCTCCCATGCCGATATTGCGGTGGTAATTGCGGTGGAAAATGGGCTAATGACTCCGGTGATTCGTCAGGCAGATATGAAGTCCGTGGTGGACGTCGCCATCGAGACAAGAGATTTCGCTGCTCGTGCCGCAAAAGGAAAATTAAAAATGAGTGAAATAGAGGGTGGCTCATTCAGTATTTCAAATATTGGACATTATTCCATTGATCAATTTGATGCCATTATAAATCCGCCTCAAGCGGCAATTTTGGCCATTGCTGGGGCGACTAAAAAGCCAGTGGTTAAACGTGGCGAGGTCAGCATAGCAACTGTACTTAAAGTCTGCCTGTCATTAGATCACCGAGCGCTCGATGGCCGCGATGGAGCAATATTCCTTGACTCATTGGCTGAGGTTATTCGGAACCCAGAACGGCTATTAGCTAAACAATTAGCTTAGTAAAAAAATAGCTTATTTAAAAATAATTTAATTAAAACGAGCTTAATTAAAAAAGAGCTTAACTAAAGAGACCTAAATGAATCGATTAGCAGACAAAGTAGCATTGATTACCGGCGGCGCGGCAGGGTTAGGCCGCGAGATTGTGAAGTGCTTTCTCAAAGAGGGCGCCCGCGTCATTGTTACCGATATCAACACTAAGCTCGGCAGCCAATTAGCCGAGTCGACCGGTTGTGAATTTATTTGCCAAGATGTGACCAACGAGGATGAGTGGCTAGTCATCATTAAGATTATCGAAAGTCGCTATGGCAAGTTAGACATCCTCATTAATAATGCTGGTATAGAGGGGCCAATGAGCAAGGCCACATCTTCCCCTGAAACCACGAGCCTGCAAGACTGGAAGCGAGTACAGTCGGTCAATGTGGAGGGTGTCTTTATTGGTTGTCGCGCCGCCATTCCCGCCATGCGCCGTTCCGGTGGCGGCTCGATCATTAATATTTCATCTATCGCGGCACTGCTGCCCACACCAGAACATGTAGCCTATGGCGTGAGCAAAGCAGCGGTCAGGCACTTAACCACGTCAATCGCGATGCATTGCGCTACGGATGGCTCAAAGATTAGATGCAACTCTATACACCCGGGAACCATACTGACGCCGATGCTCGAACGAGTAATTATTGAAAAGTCACAGGAAAGAGGTATCTCTGACAAACAAATGTTGACGGAATTAAAGGCTGAAATTCCCCAAGGTGAATTTCAATTACCAGAGGATATCGCTGCGGCAGCATTGTTTCTGGCGTCAGATGAAAGCAAGCATATTACCGGTTTGAAAATGGTAGTGGATGGTGGCAATACCCTGTCGACCTAATCTGATTTAAATTTCATCTAATAATATTATTAAGGAATTGTTTTGAAAAAATTCACTCAGAAAATAGTGTTAATTACCGGCGCAGCCGGAGATTTAGGCAAACACCTCACCAAGAGCTTTCTTGATGAGGGCGCTAAAGTTGTAGCTGTTGACAATAATCTGACCCAACTTTCGATACTCAAAGAAGAGTGTCAATCTGATTCTTTGATAATCAGCCAAGCTGATGTAACTGAATCAGCCGATATGAAATCAATTGTTGAAATCGCAGAGGAGGAATTTGGCGGTTTAGATGTCGCGATATTTAATGCCGGTATTGTCGGATCAATCAGTCCGATAGAAACCTACCCTGAAGAGACTTTCGATAAGGTCATGGCCGTGAATGTTAAAGGTGTCTGGCTGGGCATTAAACATGCTGGTCCAGCCATGAGACGGCGTGGCGGGGGCAGCATAGTCATCATGTCCTCGATTGCGGGGCTAATAGGGGATCCTAATACATCTGCCTACATAGCCAGCAAACATGCAGTGATTGGAATTTGTCGAGGTGCGGCCAAAGAGTTGGGGAAAGACCAGATTAGAGTGAACTGTGTTAATCCTGGGCAGCTGGATGTTGGCATGGTACGGGAATTTGATGACGACCAGAGAAATGAAATTATTAATGATGTCCCCTTAGGCCGCCTCGGCACAGCCCAAGATGTCTCTCGCCTGACAATGTTTTTAGC
>CAJQJT010000401.1 GCA_905478725.1 uncultured Pseudomonadales bacterium | reverse complement strand
GGATGACAAAAAGTGCTGTCATCTCGAGCTTCCCCAGCCGTCATCTCGAACGCATGTGAGAGATCTCATCGTTAACTACTAGATAACCCCTCAGCTCACTGCATTCTCTCAGCCGATCACTTTAAACCAGCGTAATAAGCCGCCAAGTTAGCAATATCTGTATCAGACAAACCCTTAGACATAGCCGACATCATCGCGTTGTTGCGACGGCCATCTTTAAACATTTGTAACTGACTGGCGAGATAGGCTTCTTTCTGGCCTGCAAGGTTGGGCCACATGCCGTTGTTGCTGATACCGTTTACACCGTGACAACCGGCGCATGACATGGCTTTGGTCTTGCCTGCGACAGGATCGCCAGCCATTACACTAAAGGATGCTACTGCAAGAGCGGCTGCTAATAAGTTAGTAGTGAGTGTTTTCATAGTACTTCTCCAATGGTTAATTTTGTTGGCCCGAGCTGTGATGCAAGCTATGGCTGATAAAGAGTGAGGCGCTCAACAGAGCAACGGCGACCACTTGGTGTGCTGCTGCGACTGGAACTGGAACATAAAATATTAGGGTGCTGATACCCAGAGTGACCTGCAGAACCAACAGTCCAAGCAGGCTCCAAACGGCAATTTTCATCGGCTTGGAAATCTCCGCGCGCAAGGCTTTAACCGCAAAGATCAGTACCAGGGCAACGATCAGATAGGCAAACATGCGGTGGTTAAACTGGATCGTGGTGATGTCTTCAAAGGCCGATAACCAGGCTGGCTGCAAACTGTAGAGTCCAGCGGGAATGAAGCTGTCACCCATTAGTGGCCAGGTTGAATAGGCGTGCCCAGCATTGGTGCCGGCAACCAGTCCACCGGAGAGAATCATTAAGAAAATTAGACCACTCAGGCTGTAGGAAAACCGATTCAGTCCAGCCTGCTGGGGCTTGGGCGTCGAGAGCAATCCCAGAGCCGTCCACCAGATAAAGGCGAAGATCAAAACCGCATTGCCCAGGTGAGCTGTCAGTCGATATTGACTGACGTCTGGGTTGTCCACTAATCCGCTTTGAACCATGTACCAGCCGAGCAGACCCTGGCCACCGCCGAGCAGTAACATGATCAGCAGCTTCGGCGTCAGACCGGGCTTTATGCGTTTGGTAAGGTAAAAATATAAAAACGGCAGAACAAAAATAATGCCGATAAATCTACCCAGCACACGGTGCAGATATTCATACATAAAGATCGATTTAAAGGCGTCTAAAGACATGCCCGCATTGATCTTCTGATACTCGGGAAATTGTTTGTATTTTAGAAAAACTTCCTGCCATTCAACGTGTGACAGCGGCGGGATAATACCCATCAGCGGTCTCCATTCGACCATGGACAGGCCGGAGTTGGTGAGGCGTGTAACGCCACCCAAAAGGATCATGCCGAAAATCACCGCGGCACAGGCGAGCAGCCAGTAGGCTATTTGCAGGTCATGTTGCCGATTGAAAGGCCGATTTAATTGTTTGTTGAATTGCACAGCTGTATTTGCGTTAGACATTAATGCTTTAACCGTTAACCTATTAATGAAATATCCAGAGACTACTTTAGTCACCCAACCAAGCTTTTTTACGGAAACGCCACATATTTAGACTTGCTTTAATGGAGAAATCCACCAGTGACATTCCATAGAGCCAGATCACATCGGCGCCCATTTGGATCAGTATAAGCGGCATTATCAATCGCGTTAATAGCATACTGAAAATGGTCACCATCATCGGGAAGCGAGTATCTCCAGCGCCACGCAGTGAACCGGCCATACTGAACTCTACGCCCATAAAGGGTAGGCTAAAACATAGCACATAAGTTAGATCGACCATGTGCCGAATGACGTCAGCATCGTCGATCATAAACCGAGCAATCTCTTCAGCATAGAAACCCATTACCAGGCTGCAGCCAATCATCAAATAGACGCAGGTGCGCATGGTGCGCCAGCCCGCGTCGTAGGCACCCTGTTTGTCACCAGCACCTAGATGCTGACTGACTAGAGTCGCAGCCGAAATCGAGAAGCTAAAGGCGATAACAATAATCAGGCCGAGAATCGAAAGGCCGATACCGTAAGCAGCAAAAGCGGCGTTGCCGTAGCTGGCGAGAAAGACCATAAACAGGAGCATGCCAGCTTGGAAAAAAGCCTGTTCAAAGGCCGCAGGCATACCGATATCAATCAGGGTTTTACCGTTTTTGACTATATCCGGCAGGGGATTTGAGGGTTTGAAGGAGAGCCAGCCGAGAACCCAAAACAGTAAGAAGACCACTATGGTGACGGTCATGGCAATACCACCACCGATGGCGATACCGTTTAGGCCGAGATTAGGTAGGCCGGCCCAGCCAAAGGTGAGTGCGCCACCCAGGGCGATGCTAAGGGCCACACCGATTATGGCAGTCCACAATGGTGTGGTGGCATTGCCCACCGCACGAAAAGACATATTAAAGACTAGGGTGATCAATATTACTGGCGCATAAACCGCGGTCCAGAAGGTGAATTCCATGGCCAAAATATGGGCTTCATCGGCGAGGCTAAACATGCCGATCAGCTGATCGAGAAAGGGGATGGCAACCCAGGATAGCAGTATGCCATCAATCACAAATACCAGCACCGAGAGGGCGGCAAAGCGTCCTGCCATCTGTTTGTTGCCAGAACCCCAATAGCGTCCAACCATGGCGGTGGTGCCACTGCAGAGGCCCATCATAATAGCGTGCAAGACAAAGTAGAGGCGCTGACCTGTGGTCACTGCGGCAACCGCATCTGTACCCATGGTGCCGGCCATTTTTAAAAACGCGACACCCATCAGCATATAAAGAATATTGCTGAGCATGGTTGGCCAAGTGAGGCGCCAAATATTGAGTGTCGAGACAGGTTTCATGGCGGGCATGTTATCATTTGCCGGCAATTCCCGGTTAGGAGTTTTAAACTGAATAGGCAATCTGGTATGGATAGGGCTGATCTCAAGCAGATCACATTAGACTCAAGCTGGCGCAAGGCTATGGGGGGTGAGTTAGAGCAGCCCTATATGGCGCAGCTAGGTGAGTTTTTGCTCGTTCAAAAAGCCGCTGGCAAGGTGATTTATCCTCCTAGTTCAGAGTGGTTTGCTGCCTTTGATACCACGCCTTTCGATAAGGTGCGTGTGGTGATTCTGGGCCAGGATCCCTACCATGGTCCGGGTCAGGCTCATGGGCTTTGCTTCTCCGTTTTGCTCGGTATCAAAGTGCCTCCTTCACTGGCGAATATCTATAAAGAGTTAGA
>CAJQJT010000400.1 GCA_905478725.1 uncultured Pseudomonadales bacterium | reverse complement strand
GGGCTACTAGAAGATATGAAGCACCTATTAAAATATTCACCAGACCGTTAATTACTAGATCGCTAAACACTAGAGTATTAATCAACAGATAGATCTGTGGAGCTGAATACATGCAACAAACTGAATTAGAAACAACCGGCGTAAGCTGGCGCGACTATCTAGAGTTGTGCAAGCCCAACGTGGTTGCGCTAATGATTCTGACTTCTCTGATTGGCATGCTCTTAGCCACTGATGGTTTTATCTCTCTGGATGTATTGATTCTGGGCAACCTTGGTATCGCTCTTTGCGCCGGCTCAGCTGCTGCGGTTAACCATATTGTCGATCGCAAGATTGATGACACCATGGCTCGCACCCACAATCGCCCTATTGCCCGCGGTCGTATCAGCCCCAAAGAAGCGATTTTGTTTGCTGCCCTCACCGGCTTGGCAGGCATGGTTATCTTGCTGGTGTTTATCAATCAGATCACCGCTTGGCTGACTCTGGCGTCATCTATTGGCTATGCCTTTGTCTACACCATGTATTTAAAGCGCGCGACGCCACAGAATATTGTGATTGGTGGTTTGGCTGGCGCAGCGCCACCGCTGTTGGGTTGGACTGCAGTCACTGGCGAAATCCACTATAACGCTCTGTTGCTAGTGTTGATCATCTACGCCTGGACGCCGCCGCATTTCTGGGCTCTTGCGATTCACCGCAAAGACGATTACGCCAAAGCCAAGATTCCTATGCTGCCAGTAACCCACGGAGAGCAGTACACCAAGATTAATATAGTGCTCTACACCCTGCTCTTGATTGTGATTACAGTGTTGCCGTTTTTGACTGGCATGTTCGGCTTGCTGTATCTGGCTGGCGCGCTGGTGTTGGGTGCAGGCTTCTTGTACTGGGCGCTAGTAATGCTCTACGGCGATGTTGATGACTCGGGTATGAAGACCTTCAAGTATTCAATTACCTATTTGATGGTGTTGTTCGTGATTATGTTGCTTGATCACTATCTTATAGAGACCACACCGATTATCTAACTGGCTGCTTTTACACACCGCTGTAGGCCTTTATTTGCTACGGGCGCTTTTGGAGAACAGTAACATGAAGCAACAAACAGGCATCAAGCTGACCGTACTGGTCATCCTCTGCTTTATCGTTTTAGTGATTTTTGGTTTTGCCTGGAAGATGCGCCAGCCAGTGCCGATGACTGCAGAAGACCTGCGCGTTAATGGCGCCATTGAGTTGAGTACACCACGAATATTTAGCGACTTTGATCTGATCGATCACAATGGCGAACCCTTCACCTTAGAAAACTTTAAAGGTGTCTGGAGCATAGTGTTTTTCGGTTTTACCAACTGCCCGGATATCTGCCCCACCACTCTGTCAACGCTCAACGCGATGTATGAAGATCTGGGTGACAGCGAAAAAGAAAACCTACAGATCGTGATGGTGTCTCTGGATCCCGAGCGCGACACGGTTGAGAAAATGGCTCTCTATGTGCCCTACTTCAACGAAGACTTCATTGGCGTTACAGGCAATCCCTACTCTATATTGGGGCTCAGCACGCAGCTTACTATTGCCTACACCAAGGTGGATCTAGGTGACGACAACTATACCGTCGATCACAGCACTCAGGTGGTGTTGATCAATCCGAAGGGCCACTACCATGGGTTCTTTAAAGCGCCCCATGGTGAAGTGGCTATGCGTCAGACCTGGCGTTCGATTAAAGACACTTTTGCCCGCTAATTTCGCTGGCGAACCATCAGTGAAAGAGTAAACAGCAATGCGCCACAGACCACCACAGAGGGGCCTGCTGGCGTATCGCTATACCAAGACATCGCAAGCCCCATCACCACAGTCAACATGGCAATCAAGCTTGCCATCACCGCCATCTGCTCCGGTGTACTGCTGACTCGTCGCGCGGTGGCCGCGGGAATAATCAATAGCGCCGTAATCAACAGCACCCCGACAATCTTCATGGCAATGGCAATCACTAGAGCCGTAATCAGCATCAGTGCAGTACGCACCGCAGAGGTTTTAACCCCTTCAACACTGGCCAGCTCTTCATGGACGGTGATATTGATCAGCGGTTTCCACAGCCATAGCAGCAACACAATGACGGTTCCCGCTACCCCATAGATCACCCAAAGGTCGTTCTTAGTGACTGAGAGCAGATCGCCAAACAGCAGCGACATAAGGTCGACGCGCACATCCGGCAGTAGAGAGATCAGTACCAAGCCTGTTGCTAGCGCCGAGTGGCTGAGAATGCCTAGCAAGGTATCCAGTGACAAAATTCCGCGCTGTTCCAGATAGACCAGCCCTAGAGCAATTAACATGGGGATTGCCGCTACGGTAATGCTGATATTGATGCCCATCAGCACGCCGATAGATACGCCAAGCAAGGCCGAGTGCGCCAATGTGTCACCAAAATACGCCATACGTCGCCATACCACAAAGCAGCCCAGGGGCCCGGCAACCAGTGCCACGCCCAATCCGGCGACTAAGGCATAGAGTAAAAAATCAGTCATGGCTGCAGCCCTCCCCGTGTTGGTGCTTACCCTGTTGGTCGAGCACCTCACCGTGAATACTGTGCTGATGATCATGGTGATGGGCATAGATAGCCGTAGTCTGACCAAAGATGTCGATATAAGCCTGATCCTGCGTCACCTGCTCAGGATTACCCTGGCAGCAGATATGCTGGTTTAGGCAGATCACATGGTCTGTGGCCGACATCACTAGGTGCAGGTCATGGGAGACCATCAGTACCCCGCAGTTAAGCGACTTACTCAGCTCGGCGATCATTGAGTAGAGGGCATTCTGTCCAGTAACATCGACCCCCTGTACCGGCTCATCGAGAACCAGAAAGTTGGGATTGCGCACAATCGCCCGGGCCAGCAGAGCCCGCTGCATTTCGCCACCAGAAAGGGTCTGCACCGGCGTATTAGCTAGATGCCCTATACCGACCTTCTCCAGTGCAGCATGGCATTCACTGTGTGAGGTGTTGGCCAGCTGTAAAAATCGGCAGGTAGAAATGGGTAGTGTAGGATCTATAGTGATCTTCTGGGGCATATAGCCGATCTTGAGATCCTCTGAAGGCTGCACTGAACCACTGTCGGGCTTTAGTAGGCCGAGAATAATTCTCACCAGAGTCGACTTACCTGCGCCGTTGGGGCCAATCAATGTGGTAATCTCGCCGCGAATCAATTTCATGGAGATGTTCTCCAGCACAGGCCGCGCGCCAAAGGATTTACTGATTTGCTCGAGTCGAATAAGCGGTTTAGTCATCTATTTGGTTCTCTGAGCTTGCAAGCTCGGTTTGAGCTGCGGAAAGGCTGCAGTTAGGACATAGGCCAAAAAGCTCTAAAGCCTGACTCTGTAGTGTAAAATTCGCCTTATCACTGGCTTTTTGCAGTAGTTCATTAAGGCTGTTGTGGGCCACTTCAGCGGCGCTGCCACACTCAGTGCAGAGCATGAACAGATTACTGTGGTCACTGCCGGGAAAAGGGCAGCCTATATAGGCATTGAGTGAGGCTATGCGGTGTATCAGTCCAAGTCCGAGCAAAAATTCAATGGCTCGGTAAATAGTCGGTGGGGCAATAGATTTACCGGATATTTTGGCCAGCTGGTCTTGCAGCTGGTAAGCGCCGAGAGGTTGGTGGCTCTGCCAGAGTAGTTGCAGCACCGACTTCCGGGTTGGCGTAAGCCGCGCCTTACTGGCGGCGCAGAGTTCTTCTGCACGGCTCAGAGCCGCATTGATACAGCGGCCGTGGTCATGGGGCTGGTGAACTAGTCGAGAGTTGGTCAGCATAGAACGTTGGTGCCTGCCTAATAAAATAGTGATCAATGGTTATAAATTTAAATGCAATGTTATAAT
This sequence comes from uncultured Pseudomonadales bacterium, assembly GCA_905478725.1. Taxonomy (GTDB): domain Bacteria; phylum Pseudomonadota; class Gammaproteobacteria; order Pseudomonadales; family Porticoccaceae; genus HTCC2207. Next base: position 657 of record CAJQJT010000400.1, on the reverse strand, counting down.
ATAACAATAATATCTGTTTATACAGTTATCGATGCTTTGGGGCATTACAGCGAATGATAAAAAAGACACATTTAACTAAAGTGATACATTATAACATTTTGCTGAAGGTTGTTACCTTTTTGAGCCTCTTGACGGCCCACGCAGCTCTGGCCACCCCCGAAGTCGCCAAGCCTTTCAGTACCCAGCCTTTTAGTACCAAGCCACTTATTATCACCACCATTAAGCCTCTGGCAATTATTGCCCAGTCCGCCGTTGGCGATCAGGCCCGCGTGGAATATCTGCAGTCGGCGGTGCAGTCCGCTCATGCCGTATCGCTGCCAGTTTCGGCCCTGAAAAAAATTGATCAGGCGGATCTGATAATTTGGATCGGCGAGATGTTTGAGTCTCGTATTGCTAAGCCTATGACGCTATTGTCCGCGGACAAGCGCATTACGGTGATGCAGCTGCCGTTGATTGCGCCAGCAGATGCTGATCATAAGGCCCCAGCCGATAACCATAGCGATCACTCTCATGGTCATGAGCCCTCAGCCCATAAAGAGCCTTCAGCGTAAAAAGAGCCTTCAGCGCATAGACAGCCCTCAGCAAATAAAGAGCCCTCAGCGTATAAAAAGCACTCCAGTAACAGTGATCAGCATGGCCTAAATTTTGACCCCCATG
>CAJQJT010000399.1 GCA_905478725.1 uncultured Pseudomonadales bacterium | reverse complement strand
GAACTCAATTCATGAAAGAGCTGATCCACTGCATGATCATCAATAAGCGCAGGCCTATCCAATAAGTTACCCAACTGATAATGAGTCTGGCTGACAAGGTTATCCATCGCCATCACATCACGCGGCACGCTGATATGAGCCGGCCCCGCTGGGGAGCCCATAGCCGACATAATCGCTGCAGCGAGCTTGTGTTCAAACTGATCTATATGAGAGATAAGAGTGTTGTATCTGGTGCAGTGGGAGTAGAGACCCACTGTGTTGACCCCAGTGCAGGAAGAGTCCTGAATAGCGCCTTTACCAAAGGTTGAGATCGCCGTTTGCGCGGTGATCACCAACATAGGCACGTTGTTTTCGTAAGCGGAGGCGACGCCGGTAATCATATTGGTTGCGCCGGGCCCGGTGGTTGAACAGCAGACTCCCAGCTTGCCGCTGTTTCTGGCGTAGCCGTCGGCCATAAAGGCGGCGCCAGTTTCGTGGCGAGCTACCACAGCGCGTACTCCACCCCGTCGTTCACTGCGTGCTAGAGCATCGTAGAGCGGTTCTATGGCGCCCCCTGGCACCCCAAAAACATATTCAACGCCCAGTTGTTCAAGATAAGCGACAAGCAAATCCGCCATCTTTGGTCCCATTGGTGAAACAGCCCGGCACCGTTCTTTACCTTCTATGTCGGTCATTTTTTTTCCTTATAAATTAATGCGATACAAAGAAATGTTGATGTATTTTTTATTAAATTCATTAATAGATGATGAATTGCCGCTTATCAACCCTATCTATCTACTGATGTGCTTCACAGGCTGTTTGCCTGCCCTTGTCTCGACATAGGCCGCTGAGTGGTTACAATGCCCGTCTAAATCTGGCAAAAGAAAATTATGACTGACAGCACTGACAGGCAACCACAGCCGACTGAAAAGAAAGACAGCCCAAAGAAAGAGAGCTTGCTGCTCAATCTGGCGTTTAATATCGCCATACCCACTCTGGTGCTGACCAAACTCAGCGGCGAAGACTACCTGGGGATTAAGCTGGCAATTATTGTGGCGCTGTCATTTCCGATTATTTATGGTGTTCGGGACTTTTTTGTGCGCGGCAAAATTAACTTTTTCTCAGCACTGGGGGTGGTGAGTGTTGCTTTGACCGGCGGCATTAGCCTAATGGAGTTAGATGCGATCTATATCGCCATTAAAGAGGCCAGTATTCCCGCACTCTTTGGCCTGGCGACGCTGATTTCACTGAAAACCTCGCAGCCACTAATCCATACCTTTTTACTCAATGACTCAGTCCTTGAGATCGATAAGATCAATGCTTCCCTGTTGAGCCGTAATCGCAAGCCCGAGTTTGATCAGCTGCTAATAAACGCATCCTGGATTCTGGCGGGCTCATTTTTGCTCTCTGCAGTGCTCAACTATTTTCTCGCGGTCTATTTGTTAACCGCTGACCCTGGCACTCAGGCTTTTAACGAGCAGCTCGGCAAGATGACGGCACTCAGCTTTCCGGTGATCGCAGTGCCCGCTATGCTAGTCATGATTGGCGATATGTTTTATCTCTTTAAAGGCATTACCCGTATTACCGGGCTGTCTCTAGACGAAATCATTAAACAGAAATAAACTAAATTTAATCGTAAAAGTAAGAGTAATTTTATGTGGTACGCAATAATCAGTGAAGATATCGAAAACAGCCTCGCCAAGCGCTTAGAGTCACGCCCAGCACATCTGCAGCGACTGCAAGAATTAAAAGATGATGGACGCCTATTTGTGGCCGGACCCCACCCGGCGATTGATTCCCTGGAACCTGGTGAGGCGGGATTTACCGGTAGTTTGGTGATTGCTGAATTCCCATCGCTTACAGAAGCTCAGCAATGGGCCGACGCTGATCCCTATATGGCAGCCGGTGTCTATCAGCAGGTAACCGTTAAGCCGTTTAAGAAAGTACTGCCTTAACAGACTGCTCTAACAAACTAGATAGACATAATGATTAGCAGCCAAATGGTTATCATTTGCTGCTGATCAGAGTATTATTCAAGCCTTTCCAACTTATCGTTTTTAAAACCATGAAATATCTGTTTTTGGCACTACCTATTTTAGCCCTATCCGTCAGCCATTTCGCATTTGCTCAGGAGGCTGAAAGTCTCGTCGCTGTGGATGCAGTAACCGCAGACAAAGTTGACAAGCAAACTGAAGAGAAAGCCTATCTGCAGGATAAATCAGTCTGGGTTAACGATGAATTTCTTGTACCACTGCGCTCTACACCCTGTGCTCGCTGCACTATTGTTCACCGCGGTCTTAAATCCGGCACCAAACTTCAGCTATTAGAAATGGTTGATGGCTGGGGACACCTGATCACCGATCGCGGCGTCGAAGGTTGGATGGAAGAGCAATACCTGGTAGACCAGCCAATTGCGCGTATTAGAGTCAAAGCACAGCAGAAAGAGTTGGCGGCCCTGAAGCAGCGCAATAACGAGCTGGAGAAAAAAGTTAGCGAACTGAACCAGGCATCAAAATCTGTGCGCGGTGAGCTGGACAACAGCCAAGATAGCCAAAAGAACTTGGCTACCGAGCTGGCTGAGATCCGAGAGATTTCTGCTGACGCCATAGCCCTTAGTGATCAGAATGAGCAGTTGGTAAAAAACAACCATATGCTGCAGCGAGAGAACGACTCACTCAAGGCCAATGTCGATGATCTACAAAAAGATCAACGCAATGAGTCATTTCTCTACGGCGGCTTAACCGTATTTCTCGGTGCTATCTTGGTGATCCTGATTCCTAAGCTTCGCGGTCGCAAACGTTTCTCTGAGTGGCAGTAGTCGGTCACTCAAATAGAAATAGTTCCATAAACATTACTCGGAGGCAGCATGCAAAACATCCACTTCAAATTATTCAGTCGCTTACTGTTGGTTTCCCTGGTGCTGCTATCCCAGGCATTTACAACAAACGCTTACGCCGAGAATCCACAGATTAAGCTGCAGACCGATATGGGCGATATCCTGCTTGAACTCTATCCAGAACAGGCTCCAGTATCGGTCGATAACTTTATTAAGCACACCAATAGCTTCCACTACGACGGCTTGATTTTTCATCGGGTGATCAAGGGCTTTATGATTCAGAGCGGCGGTCATACCTTTGATCTGACTCCCCGTGAATCAGAGCGCGCACCGATCATCAATGAATCATTCAATGGTTTGAGCAATAGCCGTGGCACCATCTCTATGGCTAGAACCAATGATCCCGATAGCGCCAAAGCGCAGTTTTTTATCAATCATGGCAATAATAAATCCCTCAATGGCCGTGGCGCCAAAGCGGGCTACGCCGTGTTTGGTTCTGTGATTGAAGGTATGGATGTGGTGGATGCCATAGCCGAGACTAAGGTGGCGACTATGGGCATGTATCAAAATGTGCCAGTCACTGCTATCCGCATTCTCAGCGCCCGGTTGCTCAATCCTGAAGCTTGGAAGCCACTTGCTGAACCGAAGACACTGCCTGCCTTTGAAAAACCGATTCCTATTCGCTAGTAGAGCTTTTTTACTAAGCTCGTGATTAATAGCCTCTCTTTGAGAAGCCCCTCTTTAGATGATAAGCAGACATGACAGATCTCAGCATTAACCTCAATAAAATCGCCCTAATTCGCAATTCTCGAGAGGGTAACTATCCGGATGTGGTGGAGTTCGCCAAGGTCTGTATAGATCAGGGTGCCGACGGCATTACCGTTCACCCGCGTCCAGATCAGCGTCATATTCGCCCTGAGGATGTGCGCCGTCTGGCAGCTCTGGTTCAACCTCTGACCGATGTGGAGTTCAATGTTGAGGGCAATCCCTTTGCTCCTGCGATTGGCGACTATCCCGGCTTTATTGAACTTGTCGCTGAGACCATGCCCGATCAATGCACTCTGGTTCCCGATGGCGATGATCAGCTGACCTCGGACCACGGCTTTGATCTGACCAGTTCTGGCGAGCAGCTGCGACCCATTATTGAACGACTGCATAGTTTAGGTATGCGTGTAAGCCTGTTTATGGATCCGGATCTGGCACAGATTGAACTGGCAAAAGAGATCGGTGCCGACCGCATTGAGCTCTACACCGGCCCCTATGCCGCGGCCTGGGGTAGCGACCAGCTAGAGGCATTATTCCAGGAACATCTAGCCGCTGCGGAGCTATCCACCCGCTTGGGTATGGGTGTTAACGCCGGCCACGATCTCAACCTTCACAACCTGGCTAAGTTTGCCAGCATACCAAACCTCCTGGAAGTCTCCATCGGCCACGCCTTTACCGTTGACTCCCTGACTCTGGGTATGGCGAAAACTGTGCAGAGCTACAAAGCGCTGCTCGGGTAAACTATGACTACTCCTGTCCTGGCGAGCACCAACCTAACAGTCTCCTGCATAGGGGCTGGCCGTCTAGGCACTACTCTCTGTCGACTATTTCTTGAACAGCAATCGGATATCCGCATTTCGATTGGCCAAGTGCTCAATAACAGCCTCCAATCGAGCCTCAAGGCCCTGGACTTTATCGGTGATGGCACTGCAGCAGAAAATCCACAAAGTCTAAAACCAGCTGACCTTTGGCTTATCAGCACGCCAGACGACACCATCCAAGAAGCCTCAGAGGCACTTGCCCAGTCGGGTATTTTAACGCCAGGTAATATTGTCTTTCACTGCAGCGGGTCGCTCAGCTCAAAGATTATTCACCTGCCCGACAATCGGTGCTACCGAGCCTCTGTGCACCCCACACACAGTTTTGCCGACCCGACGAGATCTGTCTCTACATTCCCTGGCAGTAGCTGCGCAGTGGAAGGAGACAAGCAAGCGGCTCAGGTATTGAATAGGTTGTTCTCTGCCATAGGCGGCAAGTGCTTCCCATTACAGAGCGATAAAAAAGGTCTGTATCACGCTGCCACTGTTATGGCCTGCAATAATTTAGTGGCGCTGTTGGCCATGAGTAAGAAAATGCTGGCTGAAGCAGATATAGATTCTGCCCAACAAGAGCTGATTCTCAATCCGTTAATCCGCCAGACCGTTGACAACTTTTTGAATAATCCTAACCCAGCAGATAGCTTAACCGGGCCAATTTCCCGGGGAGACCAGAGCACTGTGGCGACTCATCTCGACGCCCTTGCGTCTCAACGCCAGTGGCGCAATGCTTACACTGCACTAGGTGAAGTGGCGGTGGATCTTGCCAAACAGCAGGGGTTTGCCAGTGATGAGGAGTTACGGAAAATAATGGATCTGCTGACCAAGGCTAATGACGATTATTAACTGCATCAATAACCGCGACTGAATAGAATCTTATGAACCAAACCGACAGCCCCGAATACCTGGCACGCAAATCCGCCTATGACCGCCTGATTACCGTTTTTGGGCGCAAACCGGTGTATGAGATTTTAGCCGACCGCTCACTGGAAGTTTTTCGTCTGCATCTGGCTGAGTCCAACCGCGGTGGTGGCATTGTCGATCAGATTAAAACCTTGGCCGCTCAGCGCAATATTGAAATCTGCTATCACAGCCGTGAACAGCTGGCGCGCATCTCGCGCAATAGTAAACAGGATCAGGGTGTTGCCTGTGATATTCACAGCGCCGGCTATCAGCCCTACAAACAGGCTCTGGAGCAGCTGCCCACAACGAACCAGCGGCCGCTGATTGCTGTGGATGGCATCACTAATCCACAGAATCTCGGCATGATTATTCGCAGTATTACCGCCAGTCCAGCCTACGGCCTGTTACTGCCCAGTAAAGGCTGTGCCGACATCTCGGCCCTGGTTATCAAGGCCAGTGCTGGGACGGTTTTTAAAGGCAATATACTGCGCTGTGATTCGCTGGCTAAGGCACTGCCAGCCTTCATTGAAAAAGGTTTTGAAGTCTGCACATTGTCATCCCATCAGGCGACACCGCTGGCGGAATTCAAGCCTCAGGCACCGATTATCTATGTCCTGGGCAATGAGACTGAGGGTGTCAGTAAAGAGATTGCGGCCCTGAGTAAGCACCGAGTGGGAATTCCCATGGCAAATGGCGTTGAGTCATTGAATGTGGCTATCACCGCAGCATTAATCGCCTTTAGTGGTCTGTAGCAAGGTCTACAGCTGGATCTTTAGCCTTGAGTGACCAGAGCGGGGAGAACGCCGCAGCCAGTACCGAGACCAACAATGTTAAAACGGCGATCACCGCAAAGGTGGGCGCCAGTCCCGTATGCTCGATGGCATAACCACAGACCCAGGCACCCAGTGGCGCACCGCCAAACAGACACAGCTGATAGACCGAGGCAGCACGGGAGCGATGAGAATGGGGAACCTGATTGTGCAGAATAGTTCGACCCAATGTCATAGACAGCCCAGAGAACGCCCCCCAGGCAAAAATGATTGGAAATAACAGCCAGAAATTCGGCAGTAGCGCGATAAAGAACACCAGCGAGCCGCGACCCAAAAAGCTAATAATCATTAATCGACCGGGGCGCTTAAAGGTGTCCTTCTGGCGACTCACGGAAAAATTAGCCGCGACTATACCCAGGGTAAAACTCACCTGCATCAATGCGAACAGCCCTGCCCCGCCCTGATAACCTTCTCTAGCCAACAGCGGCATACCCACCAGATAGACACCAAAGGCCAGGAAGCCCGTGGCTGAGACCAACAACAACAGATGCAGCAGCGTTGTATCCGAAGTGAACAATGCAAAGCCAGCACGCAACTCCTTGAGACTTTTGCGTGGGGCAGGTTTATCACTAACCTCTACCGGCACTATGGTCTCATCCACAGCCATCTCAGGATGACTGCGTTTAATGAGCAGCGAGCTGAGTAAAAACATACATAGCTGAAGTACCAACATCACAGCCAGCCCCAAGCCTTCCAACTGACCGGCGATGGCAAAGCCAATGCCCTGGGCAATAAACTGGATCATCACCACTTTGGCCACGGCCTGGTGCATCAGCGTCTGAGACGCATACCCCAGCAAGCTTTCCCGGGCAGGCTGAACGAATGCCGAAACCGTGCCGAAGGCCATACCAAACAGAATCAACACAGTGAAGGTCAGCTGATCATAAATAATCGCCCCCAGCAGCAGTGCAATGGGCAGCGTGTAAAGCATATAAAGACGTGACAGCCAGGTGCCGCGATGACGGCGATCGGAAATCACACCACCCGGCAATATAAAGAGTAGGTTGGGCAGTAATACCGCAAGCTGAGCCAGACCCAGACGACTGGGGGATTCGTTCAGCACACCGACAACTAGCCAGGGATAGAGCACCGCATGCAGACCCATGGCCAGATTGCTACTGCCAATGGTCGCGAGGTAGTGACGGAAAGAGAATGTTTGAGTTGAAGAGGCTGGAGTGGACAATTATTTACGACGCATTCTAAAGCGAGCTATAACCCAGCCAAGTGCCGCAGCGGCACCGACAATAACTGCCAGCATCAGCAAGACAATAACGAGGTTGGAGGCGAGGCTACTGAGGGACACATTGTAAAGCTTCACTGCCATCAGCAAGAAGGCCGCGCAGCCAAACATAGACGCCAGCCAAGCCGAACGCTGTCTGATTATTTTTTTCGCCGTTGCCTTCAAAGGTTCGTACCCCAATTAATCGTTCGAATTATATGTCAGGTCTAGGCTGTCTCTTTAACCCATTCACAGCGGATCTGAATATCCGAGCGCTCTGGTTCATGGCAGAAGCCGTCGGTAGCAAAGACAAAGCTGTGCAGGCCGGACATTTCAGTTTCTAAATGCACTGTGGCACTGACCCAGTACATCTTACGCAGCAGCGACTCAAACTGTTCAAGCCAATAGGTCCACTCGTGCTCAACACCCTGATAAGAAGCACCAAAATGCACCACTTCGGTGGCCAGACTCAGATCTGTGGTACTGGGTACGGTGAGTGAAAACATCTCCCGATTGACCAGACTCCAGGTCTCAGCTGAGGGCAGTGACTGCATGGCATCACGGTTGCTGCGGCGCTGTTTAATCAGCTCTTCATTGGCAATATATTTTATGCAGCCGTAGACCACTGACTCACTGCGAACATCTATGTTCATCTCTCTCTCCTTAAATCACGATTACTACTTAAATACGCTTACCTGTGGGACTATTTATGGCGCTATTTATGGCGTTATTTATGGCCTTCTAAAAAAGCCAAAAACTGTTGTTCATCGAATACCGGAATATCCAACGACTGAGCCTTGGTGAGCTTTGAACCAGCTCCAGGGCCAGCGACGACCTGGGAGGTTTTCGCTGAAACACTACCAGCAACCTTGGCGCCGAGCTCCTGCAGTCGATCTTTGGCTTCGGCGCGGCTCATGATTTCCATGCCTCCAGTCAACACCCAAGTCTGGCCTTTTAAAGGCTGAGAATCCTGCGCGCTGATATCTATATCATCCCAGCTGACACCGGACTCACGCAATGCATTGATAATAGACAAGTTATCCGGATTACGGAAAAAGTCGCGAATATAATAGGCCACCACAGGGCCTATATCATCGACCTCTAGCAGGGCATCCTGATCCGCTTCAATGATCGCTTCGAGAGACCCGAAATTCCTCGCCAGAGTTTGCCCAGTGGCCTCCCCTACTTCGCGAATACCCAGAGCAAAGAGAAATTTACCCAAGGTGGTCTGTCGACTCACGGCAATAGAATCGATTAAATTTTGTGCTGACTTTTCGCCCATACGCTCGAGGTCGGCTATTTTTGTCACAGTCAGCTCATAGAGATCGGCGGGGGAATAAATCAACCCGCGGTCCACTAGCAATTCCACCAACTTGTCGCCCAGGCCATCTATATCCATCGCCTTGCGCGAGGCAAAATGTTTAATCGCCTCCTTGCTCTGGGCGCCGCAAAACAGGCCCCCAGAACAACGCGCTACCGCCTCACCTTCAACGCGTCTAACTGATGACTGACAAACTGGGCAGTTTTCGGGAAAGATAATCGGTCGAGCATCCGCAGGTCGTCGATCTAAGACCACCGCAGCAACCTTGGGGATCACATCCCCAGCGCGACGGATAATCACCGTGTCGCCAATACAGATACCTAGGCGGGCAATCTCATCGCCATTGTGCAGCGTGGCATTGCTCACCGTAACACCGCCGACAAATACAGGGGCCAAACGAGCCACCGGGGTCAGTGCGCCGGTGCGACCCACTTGAAACTCCACGTCCAACAGCTGAGTCATTTCTTCCTGAGCTGGAAACTTGCGGGCAATGGCCCAGCGCGGTGCTTTGGCAACAAAGCCGAGGCGCTGTTGCAGAGCAAGATCATTGACCTTGTAAACAATGCCGTCGATATCGTAACCCAGCTTATCTCGGCGCCCTTGCATACGCTCGTAGTAGGCTTCGCAGGCAGCAATGCCCTGGACGGCCTCCACATAGGTATTAATTTTAAAGCCCCAGCTACCCAATGCCTTGAGCATATTCAGATGGCTGTCTGGGGTTTCCCCACCTTTAAACTGGCCGACACTGTAGGCACACATTTCCAGAGGTCGGCTGGCGGTAATTTTTGAATCTAATTGGCGCAGACTGCCGGCGGCGGCATTGCGCGGATTAACAAAGGCTTTTTCGCCCTTGGCAATGGCTGCAGCATTGATCTTATCGAAGCCGCTGCGGGGCAGATAAATCTCACCGCGCACTTCAAGTAACTTGGGAATACCAGTGCCGCTCAATTTAAGCGGGATACTATTAATAGTGCGTACATTGGCAGTGATATCTTCACCGACTTTGCCATCACCGCGAGTGGCTCCGCGCACTAAGAGACCCTCCTTATAGAGCAGGCTTACGGCAACGCCATCGAGCTTGGGCTCACAGACATAGGCGATCTGCTGATCATCTTTGTAATTCAGGCGATCACTGATTCGCCGATCAAAAGCTACCAACTCATCTTCATTAAAGGCATTGTCCAAAGAGAGCATGGGCACATCGTGACTGACCTGAGAAAACGACGGCAAGGCTGCGCCTCCCACCCGTTGGCTGGGGGAGTCGTCACTGAGTAATTCCGGATGCTGTTGCTCGATATCCTTTAGCCGACCCATGCAGCGGTCATATTCACTGTCGGGAACAGTGGGCTCATCGAGCACATAGTAACTGTGGTTGTGCTGGTTTAACTCATCCTTGAGCTGTTCATACTCTGCGCGAACCTGCTCGAGAATTTGTGCCATTTAAATATCCTTGTGATCATTGACCCTGACTGCGGCGAAAAGAAACGTCACGGGCGCGCTGCCGATAATGATCGATGGTCTGACGAGTCATGGAACTGCGCGTTTCATCGAGTACGCTGAGGCTCATCACTGCAGCCATACTATCCACCGACTCGATCATAATGTCGAAGGCAGAAACGGGGTCTTCTATATCGTCCAGAGCCATAAATAGTGTGACACCTGGAGTGGTCATCTGCTCTATGGTTTTCAGGTCAAAGGTACCAGGGTTGACTAGATTGGCCATGCTAAACAAGACCTCTCCAGAACCGTCTTCATGGAGATGACGCTGAAATATTTTTGATTCGCCATAACGAAGGCCAACATTGAGCGCAGCTTCTTGAAGCTGTCGGCCAATAAGCATCTCGCCCTTCGGTGCCATAAGGTGCATCACTAATATCTGCTGCTGTGCTGAGGCGGCTCTAGTCGGCGCGGGCGCAGCGGATTTGGCTGGCTTAGCCGGAACTCTAGCACTGGCAGCCGGCTGTTCATTGAGTTCAAACTGTTCTTGCTTAGGCTGCTTATGGCCAAAGTCCGGCTTGTTCGCCAAAGCCCGGCGTAAATTTTCCTCGACCTGCTGAATATCTTTTTCGTCACGGATGCCGACTATGCGCGAACCGCCAGAGGGAAACTGGCTGTCATTTAGAAGGTCATCAAAGTCATCATCAGCACGAGAATTTTTCTGTAACTTTCGTGACGACATATGAAGGTTTTCATAGCGATGCTGTTTTATCCGCCGTGCGCCGTCCAATACTACTGCCAGTAAAACTAGCAGACCTACGGCGATTAAAACTTCTCTTGGGCCAATTACATCCATAAAGACAGCTACTCAAAAAATATCATTTTTATATACCGGGTAATCGCTTTTCAGTGATTGATCCGCCCAGCTCACTACTCCATTAAAACGTTGCTTCTACTATCAGGCATCCGCCAATTCGGCGGCCTGATTGACATCAACACTGACTAAGCGCGAGACGCCAGGTTCATGCATGGTTACGCCCATTAACTGATTGGCCGCTTCCATTGAAATCTTGTTGTGGGTGATAAAGATAAACTGTACCTGGTCGGACATCTCTTTAACCATAGCTGCGTAGCGACCCACATTGGCATCATCCAAGGGAGCATCCACTTCGTCAAGCATACAAAAAGGTGCCGGATTAAGTCTGAATATAGCAAATACCATAGCAATGGCGGTGAGTGCTTTTTCACCACCGGAGAGCAACTGAATCGAGGCATTCTTTTTACCCGGAGGTCTGGCCATCAGGGTAACGCCAGTATCAAGCAGGTCGTCGCCGGTCAGTTCTAAGTAGGCGTGGCCGCCACCAAAGAGTTTCGGGAACAGTTCTTGGATATTCTTGTTCACCAACTCAAAGGTTTCTTTAAAGCGGGTACGAGTCTCGCGGTCGATTTTTTGGATCGCCGTTTTCAACGTATCCATGGCTTCTTCGAGTTCAGCGTTCTGGGTATCCAGGTAATCTTTGCGTTCAGATTCAATCTTGTACTCGTCAATGGCCGCCAGATTAATCGGGCCCAGACGATTGATACGATTGCCTATCAACTGCAGTTGCTCTTCCCAATCAACCATCTCGGCATCTTCGGCGAGATTTTCCAGCAAGGTCTCAAGATCGCCGTTCTTCTCAACGATCTGTTCTTCAATGGTGCGACTTAGAGTCGTGATCTCTTGGGCGGCAATACGCTGAGTTTCCAAGCGGCCACTCACTTCCTGTAATTGCTCTTCGCGCTCGCTGCGCTGCTTTTCTTGCTTGCGCATCTCATGGTCGACTTCTTCCATCTCTGTGCGAGCGGTGTTCAGCTCTCCTTCGATGGTGAGCCTTAACTCAAGCTTTTCTTCCAGCTCAAGTTGGTACTTGTCAGATGGATCATCTTTGATGTCAAAGGCTTCTCGAAGCTGGGTGCGACGCTCTTGCAGTCTCGCCACCTGAATCTTAAGTCGCTCAATACCCTCGAGAATAGAGCTTAGCTGAGTGCTCAATGAGCCTTCACGAACCGCTAAGTCATGACGCTGATCGCGATCTTGGCGAGCCTTCTGCCTGGTTGTGTCCAGATGCTCACGAAAACCTTCACGCTGTTCGACCAATGTTTCACGTCGCTCGGTGTCTGCTTCCATCTTTTCGATGGACTGCTGCAGTAACTGTCGCGCTTCAGCTAAGTTCTCCTGCTCCAGCTGCTGTTGCTGGTGAACTTCGGCAAGCTCTTTATCGGCACGTTCTTTGCGCGCCTTAAGCTGCTCGATCTGAACCTGAAAACCACTGAGTTTAGAACGCAGATCGGCATAGGTGCTCTGCTGCTGAGCGACACTGCCAGCAATTTCCTGACGCTGTGCCTCCAGTTCCTGAAGCTTATTTTCATTGCTTTGACGCTGTGTTTCCAATTCGTCAATCTGTGCATCTAGAGCCTGCTTCTGCTCACCAATGCTGAGTAACTCTTGCTTGCGCTTCAAGACCCCGGCGGTGGCATCTTTGTCTCGCGCAACCCGCAACCAATTATTGCCCAGCCATATACCATCCTGGGTGACAACTGATTCGATCGGCGACAGCGACGGCTGCAAGGCGACTGCTTCAGCTAAGGTTTCGGCTGCATAAATATTGCCTAACAGCCCCTGCACAGCATCGCCGCCGACCAGATCACTAAGCAGTTTGGCTTTGTTACCGCTAGCAGCCGCTTGACCGGTTTTACCAATCAGCAACAACTCGCCCTTTTTAAAGTCCTCGAGTAGGCCAATATTGGCCACCACATCGTCCACGGCCACAGCCTGTAGATAGCTACCCAATACAGTCTCGGCAGCCACTTCCCAACCATCGTCTGGCTTAACCGAATCCACAAGTCGCGGGTTAGAGCCCAGACCTTTTGAATCGAGCCATTTTTTTTCTGCATCGTCGCCCATCGCGGCTTGCTGCAGGGCTTCAAGAGAAGCGCGTCGGCCGTTCAAACTCTGCTGCTGACTGCGGGCCTGATCCAACTCAACACTGAACTGTTTGACGCTGGTGCGGGCGGTTTCAATCTGTGCGCTGTTTTCGACGCGCTGATTTTCGATGCTCTCACGAGCCTGTTCTGCGTCACTGAGTTGCTCTTGAATCAGTGCCATCTCTTCTTCAGCCGGGCTGGCTAAATAGCTGCTAGCTTCAGTGGCAAGGTTTTCATGACGCTCGCTGAGGCGGCGCATCAACTGCTCAAGATGTTGGATGCGGGACTGCTGAACTTCGGCTTGCTGACGCGGGGCCGCAGAGGTTTGATTAAACTCGTCCCAGGCCTGCTGCCACTGCTGCATGGATTCTTCAGCAGCCTGTAATGTTTCCGTTGAAACCGTCTCGGCTTCAAGAGCCAGTTCCAGAGCCGGCGCCAGCTGATCAAACTCTGCCTGCCAGCCAGTGGCTTTTTGAACATCGGCATTGAGGTGCTGTTCGGATTCGGTAAAGTTACGCTCGGTCTGCTCAAGATCTTTGTGCAGTTCCGATGCACGCTGTTGGGCGTGTTCTATGGCCTGTTCGATACGGGCAACATCGCCACCGATTTTATAGAAGCGCCCCTGCACCTCATTAAAGGTGTCATTGAGGTCAGTGGACTGAGTGCGTAATTTTTCAATAGAGGTATCACAGCCGATGCGCTCAGTGACAATGCGCTCGCGCTCAATTTCCAACTCGCCAATCTTGTGCTTCTGCTCCGTGGCAGAGGCGTTGTAGCCACGCCACTTTAGGGCCAGTAACTCGGCTGAAAATTGACGCTCTTCTTTTTTGTACTCGGAATATTTTTCCGCGGCTTTGGCCTGGCGCTCAAGGCGACTCAACTGGCGACCTAACTCATCGCGAATATCGGTGAGGCGCTCAAGGTTTTCCATGGTGCGGCGAATACGGTTTTCCGTGTCACGACGACGCTCTTTATATTTGGAAATGCCCGCGGCTTCTTCGATATAGACGCGCAGTTCTTCAGGACGCGCTTCAATTAAGCGAGAGATCATACCCTGCTCGATAATGGCATAGCTGCGTGGCCCGAGACCGGTGCCCAAGAATATATCAGTGATATCACGGCGGCGACATTTGCTGCCGTTCAAATAATAGTTAGATTGACCATCACGGGTCACTTTGCGCTTGATACCGATTTCGGAGTAGGAGGCGTATTCACCAACGATGCGCCCGTCGGAATTATCAAAGATCAATTCAATGGAGGCCTGGCCTACAGGCTTGCGGCCGCCTGAGCCATTGAAGATGACATCGGTCATGGATTCGCCGCGGAGGTTCTTTGCAGAGCTCTCGCCCATTACCCAGCGAACAGCATCGATAATATTCGATTTACCACAGCCATTGGGGCCGACGACGGCACAGAGATTACTGGGGAAATGGACTGATGTCGGATCAACGAAGGATTTAAATCCAGCCAGTTTTATCGATTTAAGCCGCATAGGTAGTCAGTCTTTTCTGTAATAAGTCGTGTAAAAAATCGTGTAGAACGCGCTTAATTAAAATCAAACAATCACTGTCTACAATTGCTCGTTATTCTACACGTTCAGGCACTGACACAAAACAGAAATAAATACTCTGCCAACTGAAGTCCATAAGCATTCAGCGGAGCTTTAAAATAGCTTGGAAAAACGCCCTACTCAACGAAGGGCGAAGCAATCTCTAGAGAGAATTGAAGTGCGGCGGAATTGCTCTCAACCGCGTCACTAATCACCTGCCAATCACCTTGCTGAGGAGTGGCACTGCCAGTGCTGGACAACCTTGCCAGCACTTTGATGTTCTTGTCCGCCAGACTGCGGCCTGCCATCAGCGCATCGCGATCACTGAGTATCAGTTCGAGGGGTAATTGACTGGCCACCAGCTTGCGCGCCGCCAGTGGCATTGGTGGGCCATCGGCTTCGATGATGGCGACAAAAACTAACTGTTCTGGGGTGAACTCGATGCTGGGGTCTAAGCTCAGATTGATGGTCACTGTTACCCCATCAAGGTCTGCCGGCGTTTCCGTGGAGGCCACAGGCGCTTCACCCGCCAACTGCACTGCCTGCTGAATTCCACCCTGGAGCGCTTTCCAACTGTCACCCGCGGGGTTCAGCCCAAGAGCGGCGCCCTGCCAATAACGAATAGCGCGCTGGTAATCCGCTTCTTGAAACGCTTGAATACCTTTGAGACCCAACACGGTTTGATTCTTGGAGTCGGCACCATAAGCCTGGTCCAACGCCGCAACTACTCGATCCGAGAAACGGTTGGCATCAACAAAAAATAGCGCCTGTGCGTATTGAGCTAAAAGGTAGGGTTCGTTGGACTGAAT
>CAJQJT010000398.1 GCA_905478725.1 uncultured Pseudomonadales bacterium | reverse complement strand
ACTGCAGCGGCCACGGAATCAAACTTAGCCACCTCGTGCTTGCTGTCTGCCGAACGTCTCAAGGGCACCAGGCCACAGCCTTTCTGGTAGCACCACTGACCAAACAAATTGTTTCCCTGACGGGCAAAGCGTGATGTTCCCCAGGCCGATTCTATGGCGGCCTGAGCCAGAACCAATGAGGGCGGCAAGGGTGCAACGCGAAGTAACAGCTGATCGATAAGCTGCTGATTGCCTGCACCCTCGACTGTATCCACGCCCTCTATTTCAACAGCATAGCGATCAGCCAACTGCAGCAAGTTGCGCCGCTGAAAGAATGACAGCTGATCTGGGTTGGCGGCCATTTCTTCAAGGTCGGCTCGCTGCTCCACAATCAACTGATTGCCGGCAGAGACCAGGGGCAACATATAGTTAAAAAATGCCGTTTTCTTCTGCTTCACATCGCTGTAGCCACTAAAGTCTGGCAGCGGATCTCGATCGGCTCCCATACTGTAGAGGCTGATCACAGCGACTAACAAGACAGCAAAAAACACCTTATTGCGGAGTAAATCCATCATGCTTTGAGGTCCGCGAGTAATTTACGTGCTGCCAAAAAGAAGAATGCTGCCGAGAGCAAATTGACAAATGAGGCTATGCCCAAGGCATAACGCAATGACTCAGAACCATAAGCGGGGGCCAGCATATCGCTGATCATACCCACAACCAGCGGCCCTAAACCCAAACCGATTAGGTTGAGAATAAAGAACAGAATAGCCGAGGCCATGGCACGCATGCTTGGACTGACCAGGGTGTGGGAGATGGCAATGGTTGGCCCCAGGTAAAAGGCACCCAACATAGTGGCAAAAAACAGAAAACCCAGCGCTAAACGCGGATCGCCAATAAACACTGCGGTAAACATCAGCGGCACACTAAGGGCCGCGGGAATGCCTGAGATCCACAGATACCAGCGCTTATCCTTGGCGCCGTAGCGATCGGCCAAGACACCGCCCATATAAGTACCCAGCGCGCCACCTATGCCTGTGATCAGGGCCAGACTGGTGCCTACCTCCAAACTGGTGAAACCGTGAGAGCGAATTAAAAACGACGGGGTAAAGTTACCAATACCATAGCTGCTAAAGGCGTTGAGGCCAGCGGCGATGGCAAACAGTTTGAATGAACCAAAGCCTTTCAACGTCCGCAGGGTCTCGCCAAAGGTTGCCGGCGCTTCTAGGGCGCGCCCCTCGAGGCCCCCACGAACCGGCTCACGAATGGTCAGACGAACTAGTATGGCCACCAAAAAGCCCGGCACACCGACCACGAAAAAGGCCACGCGCCAACCGAACTCACTGTTGATCCAGCCGCCGATCAGAAAGCCAAATAGAATACCCAGATAGACACCGGTGGAGTAAAACGACAGCGCACTGCCGCGCTTCTCAACCGGGTAATAATCAGAAATCATTGAATGGGATGGTGGACTGCCGCCAGCTTCGCCGACTCCAACACCAATTCGCGCTAACAGTAACTGCCAGAAGTTCTGGGTGAAACCCGAGAGTGCGGTCATACCACTCCACACCGCTACCGCCATGGAGACGATATTGCGACGGTTGCCCACATCAGCCCAGCGGGCAATGGGAATACCCACACTGACGTAAAAAATGGCAAAGGCAAAACCAGTCAGCAAACCGAGCTGAGAATCAGACAGGTCCATATCCACTTTGATCGACTCTTGCAGAATAACCAGGATCTGGCGATCAATAAAATTAAGCGCGTAAACCAGTGTTAACAGAACCAACACATAGCGGCGATAGGCAGTGGAGACAGGAGCAGCTGTCGATTCAGAGGGTTTTGCAGGGGCCCCTTCAGGCAGAGATCGATCGGACATTGAATACCTCGTTTATTATTATTTTTATCGGGCTGTTATCAGCTCTGTTGTCTCGCAAATTTAATGTAACACCTTAGCCGTCAAACTGACATGGTCCGTGGAGCATTATCGAATAACCCAAAATCAGGCAATAACCGCCACGCCCCAATAGTTATATCCAGCAAACTTTGGAGTGCTCGGCAGGTACATCTGTTCAAGGGTTTCAATGGTGAAACCGGCACTGGTAATCAGCTCGGGAATATCGCGATTAAGGTGACAGCCACCGGCGATTTTACCCCAGATGGGATCTATGCGACCCTGCCATTTGGCGACACCGGCGTCAGGTGCTAATCCGTGTTCACAGAAGATCAGCTTGCCGCCTGGCTTTAATACTCGACGTATTTCAAGATTGGCAGAGGCCGCGTCTGGGATAGTACAGAGTGTGTAAGTGATTACTACGCTATCAAAATAATCATCAGGGAAAGGCATGGCTTCGGCACTTCCAAGAATAATCTCCACATTCAAACCATTCTCTGCGGCCGTCTTGCTGACCACTCTCTCCGCCATCTCATTGAGCTCAGGCGAAGGATCTAGACCTATGACTTTGCTGACTTTGCTGGCGTCATAAAAAGGGATATTCAACCCAGAGCCAATGCCCACTTCGAGAACTAGGCCCTCGGCTAGAGGTACCACTTTGCCGCGCTGGTAGAGAATCGGTTTAGCGCCACAGGCGCAGTTGAGAAAGGATGGCAAAATATACTTGTTATAAAAGCTCATAGAATTTCGGCCTCTGTTATTTATTATTATTTTGTTGTTTTGGCTATCGAGAGCAGCACTTTATTCAAACCAGCCGCGGACGCTTAATTCAAACCAGCTGCAGACGCTTAATTCAAATCAGCCGCAGACGCTTTAAGCGCTTCCATGGGCACAATCTCAAGGGCCATGCTGTTGCTCCGTCGCAGGAACACTTTCGGCGCACAACCACTCTCATAGGCTTCCAACCAACGCGAGGCACAGAGACACCAAGATTGTCCGGCAACCAAACCGGGGAACTCAAATTCTGGGCGCGGTGTCGACAGGTCATTGCCTCTGGATTTAGAGAACTCTAAGAACTCATCGGTAATTTGCGCGCAGACGGTGTGGGAGCCGCGATCATATTTATCGGTACGGCAGAAGCCATCGCGAAAGTATCCAGTGATGGGGTTGCTGCAGCACTCTTCGATTGCTTCTCCAAAGACATTGGTCTGACTCATATAATTTGGCTCGCCTATTTTGATTGGTGTAGCTTTCTAGTTTGATAGCTTTCTAGTTTGATAGCTTTCTAGTTTGATAGCTTTCTAGTTTAATAGCTTTTAATTTAACCGCGCTTTAGCTTACCGCGTTTGGCCGATTTACCCTACAGGCACAGCGTTATTTCTCTATCAGTAAATCTATTGCCTAATTTAGTTAGCATGCTTACAATAAGCGTCCTCTTAACCCCTGTTAACAACAAGTAATACGCCCCAATGAGCAATGCCGACATAGCCAACAACGATACTCTGGGTTTTATCATCCACGATGTGGCGCGCATGATGCGCTGGAATTTTGAGCGCCGCGCCCATGAATACAATCTGACCCGCTCTCAGTGGTCGGTTCTGGTGCTGTTGTCTCGGGAAAATGGGGCTCAACAAAAGCGCCTGGCGGATATTATTGGTGTTACCGCTATTACCATGACCGGTCTGGTGGATCGACTGGAGCGCGATGGCTGGGTGGAGCGTCGCCAAGACACACAGGATCGACGGGCCAAACGGGTGTTTCTCACGGACAAGGTTGAGCCCCTGATAGAAAAAATTAAGCTGGTGGGAAAAGAGGTTCGAGAATCTGCCTTAAAGGGGATTTCCGCCCAGGAAGAACAGCAGCTAACCGATCTGTTGCGGCGCATGCGTGCCAATCTCAGTGCCGAAAACGCCGATATAAAATAGCTAGGAGTCCTTGACCAGCCATCTTAGCCAGACCCCTTAGCCAGCCCCCTTAACCGAGCGTAAATAATAATAACTAAAACAGGAATACAGGCCTTGTCAGACAAACTTAAACGCAGAGTGACGCTCTTCGCCGGACCATTGATCATCGCCGCAGTCGCGGTCTATTTTTATATGATCGGTGGCCGTTATATGGAAACCGACAACGCCTATTTAAAGGCTGGCATGATGTCAATCGCCAGTGAGATCTCTGGCAAGGTGGTGGAGGTGTCGGTTGGCGACAATGGCCGAGTCGAAGCCGGACAACTACTTTTTCGTGTCGATGATCAGCCCTATCAAATCGAACTGGCTCGGGCCGAGGCGAATCTGGTTAGAGTCGGTGGCGATGTTGAGAGCCTCAAAGCAGACTATTTAAATAAGCTCGCGGATCTGGATAAAAGCAAAACCCAGCGCGACTTTTATCTCCGGGAGTTCGATCGTTTAAACAGCTTATTGGCGCGCAAAACCGTCTCTGCGGCTGAAGTGGATCAGGCTGAATATCTCTATCGCGACGCGATCAATGAGATGCAGGTAACCACTCAGGCGCTGCAGGTGGTGAAAGCACGACTAATTGATATTGATCTGCCGCTGCAACAGCACCCCAGCTATCTGCTGGCCCTGGCCGAGCGCGATAAAGCCCGACTGGACCTCAGCCATGTGAGTACCGTTGCCCCCTCCTCCGGTGTGGTGGCCAATTTCTCGATCCGAAAAGGCGAATATATTATTGCTGGAGCGCCGCTATTTAGCCTGGTGGATGACAGCTATATTTGGGTTGAAGCGAATTTTAAAGAAACTGATTTGACCCACCTGCAGGTTGGCCAGTCGGCCACCATTAATGTGGACTCCTATCCGGACCAACAGTGGCAGGGTCATGTTGCCAGTATTACGCCAGGCACCGGCTCTGAGTTCTCCCTGCTACCGGCGCAAAATAGCACAGGTAATTGGGTCAAGGTGGTGCAGCGTATTACCGTCAACCTAGCCATAGATCCGCTGACCTCAGACTCCGCTATCAGCCTTACCGCCGGGATGAGCGCGTTGGTAAAAGTGGATACAGGCCACAGCCGTCAGATGCCCTGGGCCAACTAATGAGCGGTGGAACTATTATTCTCGGAGTGACCAATGTCAGTCCAAGTTGAGCTGACGCCACGGGCTAAATCCGCAGTGACACTAGCAGTGATGTTGGCTGCCATTATGCAGATGCTCGACACCACCATTGCCAATGTGGCCCTGCCCCATATGCAGGGCGCCCTATCCGCAACTCAGGATCAGCTGGCCTGGGTGCTGACCTCCTACATAGTGGCGTCGGCGATTATGACTCTGCCTGTAGGATGGCTGTCCGGACGTTACGGGCGGAAAAACGTTTTTGTGATTTCCATCGCCGGGTTTACCCTCACTTCACTGCTCTGCGGCGCAGCCAGCTCTCTCAATGAGATGATTGCCTTTCGTATCTTACAGGGCCTATTTGGCGCTGCACTGGTGCCCCTCTCTCAAGCGATTATGCTCGATATAAACCCCAAGGAAGAGCACGGCAAAGCCATGGCCATGTGGGCTGTGAGCATTATGATCGGGCCTATTTTGGGGCCTACCCTAGGGGGCTTTCTCACTGAGTATTATTCCTGGCGCTGGGTGTTTTATATCAACCTGCCCTTCGGCGTAGTGGTGCTCTTTATTATTCTCAGACTGATGCCAGAAACTGAGCGGGAAGAACGGCCCTTTGATGGATTAGGTTTTTTTGCCCTGGCGCTGTTTATCGCGGGCATCCAGTTGATTCTCGATCGCGGCCATCATCTCGATTGGCTCGACTCTCTTGAGATTCAGCTCTATTGCGCGGTGGTGCTGTCGGCACTCTGGGTCTATGTGGTGCACACCCGCACCGCCAAAAACCCCTTTTTAACCCCGGCAATTCTCCGCGATCGCAACTTCACTACCGCTCTAGCTTTCATGTTTTTTATCGGCCTGATACTCCTCGCCACCATGGCCCTGCTGCCCAGCTATCTGCAAAATATTATGGGTTACCCGGTATTCGATGTGGGCACCATTCTGGCACCCCGAGGCTTTGGCACCATGCTGTCGATGTTTCTGCTGGGTAAGTTTGGCGACCGTTTTGATCCCCGGGCACTGGTGTTCTTTGGCCTGCTGTTTACCGCCTATTCCCTATCGCTGATGGTGGAATTCGATACCTTTGTACCGGCCAGCGTAATCATTAGCACCGGCCTTATGCAGGGCTTTGGCCTCGGGTTTGTATTTGTGCCCCTGAGCACCCTTGCCTATCTGACCCTGGAGCCAAAACATCGCGGCGAAGCGGCGGGGCTGTTTAGCTTAGTGCGCAACTTCGGCAGCAGTATCGGGGTGTCGGTGGCCTTCGTATTGTATGCCCGCAACATGCAAACTCAGCACGCCTATTTGGCGGAGAATATCACCCCCTACACCATGAGCATGGGGCTGCAGCAGTTGCCACAGGTTTTCCAGAACGAAGCGACTGCGGGGCTGATGCTATTGGATATGGAGATCAACCGACAGGCGGCGACCATCGCCTACCTGAATGATTTTAAGCTGATGATGTGGGTGGTGCTGGCCATGTTACCCATGGTCTTGTTGCTGCGGGCGCCAGAGAAACAAACCGCCACTGCAGCAACAGGTAGCCTCTAAAATAAAGAGCCCCTATAGTTAAGGCTAGGGATTGGGCACAAACAAATAGTCGTAACCAAACCAGATAAACAGACTGCAAACCATTAGCGTCACCAACATCACTGGCGTGCCTTTACGAATCCACAGCATCGGCGTAATCGCCAACTCGGGCTTGCCTGTTTGCCGCGCCAGGCGTTCAGAGATAGTCACAATATAGACATTGGCCGTGGAGCCTATATGGGAGCCATTGCCCCCCATACCCACGCCCATGGCTAGCGCCCACCAGAGCACGCTGACATTGATACCATCCTGCTGTAGCCCGGATAGCACCGGAATCATCGCCGCAGTAAAGGGAATATTATCGATCAGTGCCGAGAAGATCGCCGCTGCCCACAGTAACTGCAGGGCGGCTCGCTTGGGATGCTCGGCAATCACATCGCGAAACTGATCACCAATCACCTCCAACAGTCCTGAGTGCTCGACACCGCCGATCACCACAAACAGCGAGATAAAGAAAATCAGCAACGGTGTTTCAAGGTGCATGGTCACGGCCTCGAGTTCAATGGTCCGCGACATAAACACAAGCAGTGTTAGGCAAGCACCGGCCACCAGCCAAGGTTCCCAGCCGATACGGTCATGGATCACAAACAGCACCACCATCACTAACATAACAAATAGAGATTTATGCCAGAGGCGACGGTTTTTGTATTCAATCACCTGATCAAAATTGTGAACTATGGGACTAGTGAGTTCCTTTTTAAACAGAAAGCGCATACCCAATAATATGCTTAACCAAGCCAACAGAACCGGCGGTCCCATATGCACAATAAAAGTATTAAAACTGATCCCGGCAGCCGAACCAATCATCAGGTTAGGGGGATCGCCCACCAGAGTGGCAACACCTCCTGTATCCGATAACAGCGCTGCCGATAGTAAATAGGGAACTGGGGAAATACCCATGGAACGACAGATCATAATAATCAGCGGCCCAAAGATAATCACCGTGGTGACGTTATCGATAAGCAGGGAAATCACCGTGACCACAGTGCCCAGTAGAATCAGCAGTTTAAGCTGTGATCCTCCACTGACCCGGGCCAGATATTGGGCCAGATGATCAAAGCCCCCGGTGCTGATCATAATCGACACAATCAGCATCATAATCGCCAGCAGAAATACCACATTCCAGTCGATGGCTTCGAGGGCCAGCTGGGGTGAGTAAAAGCCAAAATACTGTCCGGCGACAATAATCGCCCCGGCGCCGGCCATGGCAAATTTTGCCCGTTCGATACCGTGAAACTGTTCTGTGAAAATACCGAGAAAAGTGGTGCATAGGATGATGGCGGAAACCATCATCG
>CAJQJT010000397.1 GCA_905478725.1 uncultured Pseudomonadales bacterium | reverse complement strand
GGCCACTGCCTGCTCGGTTAGCGCCGCGTAGATGTATGGCAAATATTCTGGCTTGCGGGCGATGATGCCGATATTGGCTTTGTTGCCCTTGTCGCCACTGCGCGCATAGGCCAGAGCAACCAAAGGCACGTCCACTAGATTGCCTGAGCTTGGCATCGCAGGCGCAGCTGGGCGGACAATGGATTGAACATCAAGTGCTGTGCCCTGAGTATCGGGACAGTCGAGTAGCTGACCATTGATTTCCACCTGTGGCGTCACTTGTGAAGTGACGGCCCCTTTCGGCAGCTCAAAGGAAAACAGCCGCACTATAGGAGAAGGCTTGGGTCGCCCTCCGGCAAAACCGCAGAGTCCAGGCGGTGTCGCCAGACCCAGACCCGTCATCTCTTTCAGTAGAATGCCAATACCCGCAGCATCTGGATGCTTGGCCGCGACTTTAAGCGCGACTTCACGATAGCTGCCAGGCTTTCCAGTAGCACCGTACTGAGATTCAGCGCCGATCACCTCGACACTGGTTTCACTGAAATCGGGTAGACCGTAGAGTTCGAGGGTGCGCCTAGAGGCGGTAAAAATAGCCTGGGCGAGCTTTTCAGCCTTCTTGCTGGCATCAATACCATAGAGACTCAGCAGATGACCGCCGCGCCATTGATCGCCATAGGTACAGCACACTTTGTAGGTGCTGGGTGCCGGCAAACCGGTTGCCCCAGTCACCGCTACCAAGTCGTCGCCAACCTGCTCAAGCTTCACCTGAGAAAAGTCACAGACCACATCCGGCAAGATATAGGCTTGGGGATCACCAATTTCATAGACCATCTGCTCAGCGATAGTGCCCACTGAAACTAGCCCGCCAGTGTCTGCGGGTTTTGAGCAGACAAAACTGCCGTCCGCGCTGATTTCAGCAATCGGGTAACCAATAGTCTCAAGACTCTCAACTAGCTCCCAATCGGTAAAGTTACCGCCAGTAGCCTGAGGCCCACATTCGAGAATATGTCCGGCCAGAGAACCCATGGCCAGCTGGTCGAGATCATCGCGACCCCAACCAAAGTGACTGATACAGGCACCCAATGTCACGGCACTGTCCACACAGCGACCCGTAATCACAATATCCGCACCCTGCTCCAGGGCCAGAGCCACGGGAAAGGCGCCCAGGTAAGCATTGATACTGGCGATTTTCTCCACCGGGGGAAAGGGCTCAGCACTAAACATCTCAATGTGCTGCTGTTCCGCCAACTGTGCCCCCTGACCGATAAGATCGTCGCCAATAATACAGGCTACCTGCAAATCCAAACCCTGCTCGGCAATCACCGTGCGCAGCGCATTGGCGCAGGCTTGAGGGTTAACCCCGCCAGCATTGGAGACGATTTTGACCCCCTGACGGGCGATCTGTTTAAGATTGGGTTTCATTGCCGCGCTGACAAAATCTAGGGCATAGCCGGTTTCAGGCTTCTTAGCCCGGGCTCGGGCCATAATCGACATGGTAATTTCAGCGAGATAGTCATAGACAATAAAGTCGACTTTGCCACTTGGAGAGCTATCCCTCAGTAACTGCGAGGTAGAGTGTGAGGCATCGCCCCAAAACCCACTGGCACCGGCTATTCGTAGTGTTTTTTTCGACATCTAACAACTCCCCAGAGCGACTTGTGCGCAGTGCTATTTACATCAAAACGATGAATAAAATAGTACTATCGCAGCGTCGCCTTCTCTTTGGATAAGACGCCATCTATATAAGGGTCGATGACATTTCGCGGCTATCAGCTCTTAGGCTACAGCAGCGTCTTTTAAGCGACAGCAGCACCTTTTATTGCAGCAGCACCTTTTATTGCAGTAGCAGCCGCTGTCGCAGCGGCTGCCCGTCGATTTCGTTCCAGATAGATCGAGGCCATAATAAAGCTCGGCGCGGCAAAGAAGCCGAACCCATCACCCACTAACAGCGCCTTGGTCAAAGGCTCAAACACCTGAGCAGCGGCCAACAGATCACTGATAAAGCCAGTCATCAAGGCACCAATACCCATACCCACCAGATTACAGGCGACCAACAACAGTGCCGTCATCAGACCGCGTAAGCGAACAGGAGTCAGATCCTGCACCGTGGAAAAAGCCGGGCCATAGAACGAGC
Organism: uncultured Pseudomonadales bacterium; assembly: GCA_905478725.1. Taxonomy (GTDB): domain Bacteria; phylum Pseudomonadota; class Gammaproteobacteria; order Pseudomonadales; family Porticoccaceae; genus HTCC2207. The sequence goes on along the minus strand of CAJQJT010000397.1, from coordinate 1,899 downwards.
TAACACTAAACAGAGCGAAAGCCAGTGCGATAAAGAACATCGGTGATTCTGGCGAAGCAAAGCGGAAGGCTAGGGTCAGTGGCGCAACCAGCAACATCAGAATAGCCAGAAAACGAATCCGCCCACCCTTCCAGCGCGACTGGTACCAATCACTGAGAAAACCACCCAAAAAGGTCCCCGCAGTGCCGAAAATAATATAGATCAGGCCATAGAGCGATTGAATTTCAGCCAGCTCAAAGCCCCGCTCCCGCTCCATCCACACCATCACGAAGTTGCCGGCACCCAGTGGGATATGCAGAAACACGGCTCCGAGCATGGTCCAGGCCAATGCAGGATTGGCTCTAATCACGGCGAAGATCTCAGGCAGAGTTTCCCTCCAGCCGATGACTTCTTTCACCTTGGGTGCGTTTTGATCCACGGCAGGCTCCATAGCACCGCGCACCGGATCTTTGACCATATAGAGCACGCCCGCCAGCACAATACCTATACCCCCGAGCAGATAGAAACAGTTGCGCCAGCCAATCATAGGTCCGAGAACACCGGCCACAATAAAGGCACCGCCAGCGCCCAGTGGAACACCTAAATAATAGAGCCCCGCCGCCGTGCCGCGCTGGCGCTGAGGGAATAGATCAGAAATCATCGACATAGCTGAGGGAGTCATGGTGGACTCGCCGACACCGATAAATAATCGCGCCAAACCAATCTGCACAAAGGTTTTTGTCGCCCCGGAGACCGCCGTCAGCACACTCCACAGCAACAGGCCCGCGGCGATTAGTCGAGGCCGATGCAAACGATCCGCCAAGGCCCCCATAAACAGGCCCATAATCGCGTAGAAGAAAACAAAGATAAAACCAGTCAAAGCGCCAAACTGGGAGTCGGTCAAATTCAGATCGGCAATAATTTGCGGTCCAAAGCTGGCGATCAGAGTGCGGTCGACCATATTGAGAATATTGAGAACTGTGAGGAACAACAGAAGACCCATTGCTTTTGGTGATGCTTTTAGCTGATCCGCTGTTTTTACCTGATCCATAGAAACTCTTCTTATTATTGTTATTGTTATTGTTATTGTTGTTACTAGGTAGGCCGGAGTCTAATGTATCAGCAGCATAAATGTCATTACCCATCTCCCGGCACAGGCACTGAACCTGTGCAGTAGCAATGGTTATCATTGCTACTGATCGAATCTTAGCCGAAGCTAATATATTTCGGCATTGATTATGCCTTGATTTATCCGTCAGACATTTTTACAGTGCAGACTCAACAATGAGTAACGAGCTGACATACTAGCTTTAAATAATTTATAACAAGATAAATGGTGGGGAGAAATATATGTCTTTAGATGCAGTAAAAGCAGGCTTAAAAGAAAAAATTGGCGAAGATTGTGGCCTAGGCGCGATCCTTAAATTTGATTTCGGCGATGACGGCCATATAGTTCTCGATGCAACTCAGGTTCCCAACGTTATCAGCAGCGACGACATTGAAGCCCAGTGCACCATGGCCCTGAGCCTAGAAAACTTTATGCTCATGGCCGACGGCAAACTCGACGGCACCATGGCATTTATGTCTGGCAAACTAAAGATTCAAGGCGACATGGGCATTGCCATGAAGCTCGGACCACTGCTCGCGTAAAAACTCAGCGAAGAAATATGAGTTTTATGTGAATATAAAAATACCCCGTTCACCTAGGTGATTCGGGGTATTTTTTTGTCTGCACTTTTAGCAAGGCTCTCTAACACAAGCCCTCTAATACAAGCTCATAAATACAAGCTCATAAATACAAGCTCATAAATACAAGCTTAGAGCCCATACTGACGCGCTGCCAGATCCCGCATAATCTCCTCAGAGCCACCGCCGATAGCATTAACCCGCACCTCGCGATAAATCCGCTCCACACGACTG
>CAJQJT010000396.1 GCA_905478725.1 uncultured Pseudomonadales bacterium | reverse complement strand
AATCGCTAGACAGGCGGGAACCAAAATCGCACTGAGCTTATCTGACCCGGGCATTGTCGAATATTTTCGCGACGGTTTAAAAACCATTGTTGGAGATGGTGTCGACCTGCTGTTTTGCAATGAGCAGGAAGCGCTCAGCTGGTGTCAGACCGACAACTTAGATCAGGCACTGGAACAATTACAGAACAGCGCAGCAGAGTTCGCTGTGACTCTTGGTAGCGACGGTTCAGTGATATTTGATGGCAAGGATTATCTCCGCGCAGCGGCACAACCGATTACTGCCGTCGACACCAATGGCGCAGGAGATATGTTTGCCGGCGCCTATCTCTACGGCATTACCCAGGGTTACTCCAACCTGTCTGCCGCAGTGTTTGCCAACCGTGCCGCCAGCGCGGTGGTTGGTCAGTATGGCCCACGCTTGCACAGTGCTGAGTACGATGGTCTTAAAGAAGGCTTAAAATAAGCTGTCGAGTTTCGCTAGTTTAGCGCCCGATTTGGTCTAGGGGTTGGGGATGTTGGAATAGGAAGCCCTGTAAATAATCGACGCCTATTTTTTTCAATAGGCGCAGCTGGTTTTCATTTTCCACGCCTTCCGCCACCGTGGTGACACCCATAATGTGGCCCAGGTGATTGATGGTACTGACAACCGAATAATCCACATCACTATTTTCCATGGTGTGAATGAAACTCGAATCAATCTTCAGGCAGTCGATGGGCAACTCTTTTAGATAGGCAAATGATGACAGTCCACTGCCAAAATCATCCAGTGCAATGGACACACCCACCGAGCGCAATGTCGATATCAGTCGCTTGGCTTCCTGCAAATGTTTAACTGCCGCAGTCTCGGTGATTTCGAACTGAATATGTTTTGGCGAAATTCCGGTATCACTAAAACCTCTGAGAATATAATCAATGGCATTCTCATCTCCCACTGTGCTGCCGGAAAGGTTTACCGACAGCAATGGTAAGGGCGACCCTTTAGCTTGCAGACGTTGAAGAAACTGTAACGAATGACTGAATACCCACTTATCCAAATCATCGATCAATGAAAAATGTTCAGCGCCGGGAATAAACTCTGAGGGCGGTAAAATAGTGCCGTCACTTTCGCGCATTCGCACCAGCACCTCATAACATTTAGCGGTTGCCGCAGTGCCATTTAACGGCACAATCGGCTGGGCAAATAAAGTGAACCGATCTTCATCTAGGGCCGAGACGATTTTCGGCATACTAGTGGCAAGGCTACGCCGTCGAGCAACCTCTTCGTTAAATGACTGAAAGTGAATTTTGTTGCGACCCTTGTCTCGAGCCGTAGCGCAAGAAGAGCCCGCAGAAATCATCAGATCTATATCAGACAGTGCCGTGTCATCAATCAGTATGGCGCCAATACTAGCGCCTATTTTCAACACCTCCCCTTCCCAGGGTACCCGCAGCTCTTTGAGCTCGGCTAGAATACGCTCCGCCAACATCATGGCTTTGTCATAATTGACTCTATGTATCAGCAGGGCAAACTCGTCATTGCCTATACGCGCGGCTATATCACTGGGCCCGGCAAGTCTGATCAATAACTGAGCAAATTCTTTTAGCAGTTCGTCACCGGCGGTGTGGCCACTGGTGTCGTTGATGACTGAGAAGTTATACAGATCAATATAGAGCAGCGCATGCATTGCGCCTTCCTGACGCGCAATTTCAATGGCTTTTTGGATGCGCTTAGAGAGTGATGTACGGTTTGGTAATCCGGTTAAGGAATCATGCATCGACTGCCACTGCAGACGGCTGGAAACCCGGCGCGCCTCACTGAGAGGCCTAAAGATGACCAGGCACTTAACAATACGACCCATGGCATCGCGCAATGGAAATGCTGACACCGAAACACTCACCGGTGCAGCACCGCGCACTTTTAACAACAGCGACTGATTGGACTCCACATTGAGAGCCTTGTTTAGTGCATCCTGAACCGGCGTTTCGGCAATACCTGTCTCTTCGTTAGCCAGAGGCATGGCCGCATGAATCTGTACCGGCTTGGATTTATCCAATTTAAAACCCAATAACTGTTCGGCAATGGGGTTCATTTCCAAAACAAAACCTTCGGCATCTACCAGCGCCACAGCGTCGGCAATATGACGAGAGGTAAGGTCGTAGAGCTCGCCGCGATTAATCAGTTCCTCGGCCTGCTGACTAACCTGAGTGCAGTCATTACACAGAATAATCAGCTGACCTTGATCAGTCGCCGAATGAAATAGTTTGATATCCAGATAGCGGCTTTCACCATGGCATGTGGCGGCCAGCACATAACCCTGATTATGCTGAGTAGCGAGGCTATTAATATTTTCTACCAAATCCAACCCATGTATTTCATCGAGACCGGGAAATACTGTGCGCACCGAACTGCCAAGCAAAAGTTCGCTGCTGTAGCCAAATAAGGTTTCTGCGGCAGCACTAATCTGAGAGATAAAACCAAATTGGTCCGCGGTGATATAAGCAGAATTTTTATCTACAACAAATGTTTCAGGCTGCTGATCGGCTAGCTCGACAATGTTTTTTCCGACGCTATTTTTAACAGAAGTTGTTGCACTACTTTTTACAGTGGGGTTACCTTGACTGCTTTCGTCGGTGAAGGGTTTTTCATCAGTAGTATTTTTGGTCGCGGCCTGCAGAGTGAAGCGGATCAGGCAATAATTGTTAGAACCATCATCGTAAGCTGTCATAGACACAGCCAACAGTGAAGAACTATCACGAGAGAAAGCCTCGGCAAATTGATCTAACAGACTATTGTCCGCAGGCCGCGTAAAACGACTTTTGCCTTCGGCGCTAATAATTTGATGCAGCTCCCCCGAGAAGCCACTGCCCAGCAGCCCTGGAAATAGCGCATAGAAACGCTTACCTTGAGACTGGCCTGAGGAAACCTGACAGAAATCCGCCGCTTTACGATCGATCATCACCACCCGGAGATTGCGATCTACGACCATCACGCCCCCCTGTAGCCGCGCCGCAATTAGAGCCCGACTTAACTGGGACCCTGCTCCACCAGCTCCTTTTGCGTGGAAGATATCATTCATCCTTTATCCCTTTCACACTTAAACGCTTGTTTTAGGGGCTGATACTACAGCCTCACTTTCACGCCAACATTAACCCTGAGAGAGCAGCTCCCGAAGATCAATAATCGCCGCATTGGCGCGACTGATATAAGAGGCCATCACCAATGAGTGATTAGCTAACAGACCAAAACCTTCACCGTTGACAATCACTGGCGCATTAACAGGCTGTTGACTCGCTTCCAGCTCACGGATAATTTGCTGCAAACTGGTAATCGCATTTTTACGATTGAGCACATCGGCAAAATCCACTTCGACGGCTTTTAAAAAGTGCAGCAGTGCCCAGGTGGTACCTCGGGCTTCATAAAATACATTGTCGATCTCAAGCCAGCCGGTTTTTACCTCAATTTCCTGTGCGTTCTGGGTCGATTGACGACCTGCAGCATCACCAGAGAGATCGGTATTTATACGTCGCTGACCAACACTGGCAGAGAGTCGTTGAGACAGACTGCCAAGGCGTGTTTCGACTGTACTCAGCCAGTAGCGCAGATTATCTGCTCGAGCAAAAAATTGCGCATCAGGAGCCTGACTATCAGCAAGCCGTTCGAGATAGCGACGAAAATATTTCTGCCCCTCGGCATATTCAGATTCAGGCCAGGGAACTGCCCATCTACTGTGGTCAATATGAAGTCGCGGCTCGGCGACGGCCAAATCCCTGTCTTCAGTTGACTGGGATTGCGAGCGACTAAATGCTTCTCGATTGGCTTTGCTGAGGTCGCGAATCTGAACTAGTACGCCAAACTCCCAGCTGGGGATATTATCGAGCCATACACCGGGGGGCATCATGTCATTACTAAGGTAACCACCGGGCTTTTGCAGCATGACTTCAATGGTGTGGATCAGTGTCGCTGTCGTGGTGGCACCTACCACCAACGGCTTACCCGCCAGCGCTTTTTCGGTCTCTGCACGCACGTCAAAGAGATCGGGTTCATCACTCCAGTGCCAACCCAAACCGAGTATCAACAGCGCAATAATCAACAGAGTAATCAGCGCATAACGAAAATAAGCTGGCCTCTGATTATCCACATAGCCATCGGCTATTTTCTCAGCCGCATCCAAAAAAGGCTTTTGCCCAACGGTTTTAATTCGACGCCAAAACTTCATTGATCAATTCCGTCTTTTTTCGTTTTCGGCATGTCGTGGCCTGAGTGCTTGTCCATAGAGTGCTTGTCCATAGAATGCTCATGCATGGAATGATCATGGGCCTTCTCCGCGGGAACAGATTTTTCAAACAAACTGCGTACCTCAGCGGTGATATTGATCGTGCCACAATCCTCAGTTTGCAAGCTCATCTGATGACTTTCCCCCAGCACCAGTGCAGTTTCTACACCGAGCAACATCAGGTGGAATCCACCAGGTTGTAACCGCAGGGTTTCACCCGCTGCAACTTCCACCGCAGCCGCAGGACGCATTCTCATCATGCCGCCACTCATCAGTTGTTGATGGATCTCCAATTTAGCCGCGACCGCAGTGCTTCCGCCGATAATTGAACAGGCTTTGTCGTGGTTATTGGTCACCGACAAATAAGCTGCCGTTGCCGTTCGACCTGGAGGCATAGCTCGCATATAGGCGTCTTCAACCGAGAAGCCAGACGCGCTTGCAGCCAGACCAAACGGCATGGAGAGACAAAAAACAAAGCAATAGATTAATCGAGTATTCATAGGATTCCTTGTTGAAACTATAGCATGGGATCAGAATGTTGATCGCAAACCGGTATTATGGATCTAACTTAAATCGCGCCTGGTTAAGAATTGAAATCAGTTTAGCGCGCGGTTACGTATCTTCCTGCATTATACTAGAGTCGAAAATACAGTGACGAATAATACCGCGGAAAGGCTATGAAAATAACAATGCGCAACCTCCTACTGAGCCTGGCTCTAATGTCCACTTGGATACCTGCACTGGCAGAAACAGACTTTCTATCCAACGCAAACCAAAACAGCTGGACAAGTGAGATCGCCAATCCAGAGTTTGTTCCTGTTGAACAGGCCTACAACCTAACTGTTGTAGTTGAAGATCAGCGGCTGTTACTCAACTGGACGATCCGCGACGGCTACTACTTATACCGCGATCGCTTCAAATTTGGATCTACGGATAGCAGTGCGGTTCTAGCAGCGCCACAATTCGGTAGCGGCCTGGTGAAGTGGGATGAGTATTTCGAAAAAGAACTCGAAGTCTACTATCAACAGACCAGCGTCGCGCTACCCTTCACCACAGAGTCAACTCGACTTAGCCTGGAAATTACATCTCAGGGCTGTGCTGACGCAGGGCTCTGCTACCCTCCTTACAGGCAGTGGCTGGATATAGATCTGATAAACGGCATTGTCGAAATCAGTAGCCAACCTTTTACTACACAGCAGGCAAACAGCAACGTCAGCGACACCGCATCTCTGCCACTGGCCCTAGTATTACTCTTTGCACTGGCTGGCGGTATGATTCTCAATCTGATGCCCTGTGTATTTCCAATTCTGTCGATCAAGGTGTTGAGCTTCACCATGAATCACAAAACCGATCGCAGCCGACATATTCACGGACTGGTATACACCGCAGGTGTGGTCTCTAGCTTTGTGGTCATTGCTATAGCGATGCTTTCTCTGCGTGCCGCGGGAGAGAGTATTGGTTGGGGCTTCCAATTGCAGTCACCGCTATTTGTCATCTTTTTGATCTACCTGTTTTTTGTTATGGGCCTTGGACTCTCCGGCTATCTCGAGATCGGTAGTAGCCTGATGTCTGTGGGCCAAAACAGCCAAGGTGAAGAGGGGCTGCGCTCTTCCTTTATGACCGGTGTTCTGGCGACGACAGTTGCCAGCCCCTGCACTGCACCTTTTATGGGCCCGGCACTGGGTTTCGCGATTAGCCAGTCAGCGTCTATTGCGGTATTAGTATTTGCCTTTCTTGGCCTCGGCATGGCACTGCCGTTTATTCTACTGGCTTGGATTCCCGGCCTCACCAAACGACTCCCGAAACCCGGCCCTTGGATGGACGTGTTCAAGCAGTTTCTTGCCTTCCCGATCTATATGACCGCCGTCTGGCTGCTCTGGGTTGCAGGGCGCCAGACCTCTATAGATGTCGCAGCGGCCGTTATTATCGGCCTAATCCTGCTGGTGATGGGTTTGTGGATCTGGAAACTCAACAGCAAGCCAATAACCCGACTTATAGCCGCAGTAACATTTGCGGCTGCTTTGGCCGTACCTATAACCGCCATCTCGGAATCAGACGTTGAGCCAGAATTTCTTGCCTACTCACCAGAGTTACTCGCCGAATTACGCGATGACAATCAGCCGGTATTTATCAACCTTACTGCGGACTGGTGTATTACTTGTTTGGTCAATGAGCGCATTGCCCTGAGCTCAGAAAGGGTTATCGGGTTGATGCGCGACAACGGCATTAGCTACCTGAAAGGGGATTGGACCAACAGCGACCCGCAGATCACCGAACTGCTTGGGCGCTTCAATCGTAGCGGCGTGCCACTTTACCTGGTCTACCCTAGAGGCTTAGGTCAAGCAGAAATTCTTCCGCAAATTCTCACCGAATCAATAGTTATTGAAGCACTAACCGACGCAATAAATTGATTTTGCAGATTTTAGCCGCAATATAGAGCATATTTGCAGGTGTTAGCCGACTTTGCTGGTTTTTAGCATTATTGACTGTGAAAACTGCCCTAAAAAGCGCTAACTTCGCCGTTTCAGCAAAAGCCCTACAGCTAAAAAACAGCTATTGTGTTAAATATCGGCGGCATTTTCCGCTAAGTTCGCCGAAAATAGCATTTTACAAATTATTCATAGACAGTACTTTTATTTTCGGGCAGACTTCCCTCAATCTAGTAATTATCTATTTCCGAGGGATCCAATGGCTTCACTACTGGTACTTCACGGTCCAAACCTAAATTTACTCGGCTCTCGTGAGCCAGAAATTTATG
>CAJQJT010000395.1 GCA_905478725.1 uncultured Pseudomonadales bacterium | reverse complement strand
GGCCCAGACCACCGGTCTTGTCACCCCGACCACGATTTAGTCATCCCGACAGAGCGCAGCGACGAGGGATCTCCTTTTAGGCTCTTGAGATCTCTCACATTCGTTCGAGATGACAGCCCTGGGCTAATACAGCCCTGAGTCGATAGACAGCCCTGAGCCAACAAACAGCCCTGAGCCAACAAACAGCCCTGAGCGCAAAGTAAAAGTTTCCAACTTTTACGAAAAAAGCCCCCAACTTTTACGAAAAAAGCCCCTGCACAAACCAGCGATCCGTCCCCGCCTGCTTAAACAACCAATACCGCGAACCTTCATTATCACAGGCCAAATAATAATCACGCTGCTGATCCGTCTGCCACCAATTATCACTAAGCCTCCGCGGACCACTTAAAATATACAGCGGCTGACGCCAAAACAACTGCTGATTACGCAGTTGAATAGCAATAGGCTTGGGCAACAACCAAAGAGGTTGCAGACCATTGTGATCAATAGCTAGTTGCTGATGCTTCCCTTGAGCTACAACCTTTCCCGCTTCCTCGGGTAAATAATTATTCCCCAGCACCGGTTGTTGAAGAGCCTCAGGTCCCAGTCGTGCACGCAGGCTATCAATCAATCGGCCGGCTTCTAAATTCACTTCTCCTGCTTGGGCTTTATCAGACGAAGGAGCCGTACCAAATAAATCTAAGCCTTCTGGCAGGCCATCAACAAAGTCATCACTGGATAAAATAATTGTCTCTATACTGGCAGGTAAGTCTATGCGCTCCAGCTGCAGACGGCTTAAATCCAGTAAGGTCGTCCAGCTATTTTGACTCCCAGACAGGGTGATACACATGGAGCTAGGTTCGCCTATCAGCGGTTCAAAGCGCCATTCAATCTTACGGCAGTAACACTGACGAGCTTGCAGATAAATACTCAGTCGTTGGAGCAATGTCTTCATGGGAAACAGCAGGCCCTGCTTGCTAAAGATACCCTGAGTACTCTGCAGCAAATCATGAAATGTTACCGGTGGTTTGAAGCGCGCCAGCTGACAGGGTTTCTCCCCGAGCAAAAATTGTAATTGCTCCACTATGCCAGCACCAAAACGACTGGCTAATTCGGCCCTGGGCAATGCTAATAAATCCTCGAGACAGCTTAATCCGAGCTGCTCAAAACTCTGTTGTTGCCGTCGTTGAACTTTGAGCAGACTCAGTGGTGTTAAGCGCAGCTGCTGTTCCAGCTCGGTACTCTCAGGAAGTTCACAGCGAAAACCAGACTGGCACAGCAGGCGCGCGGCATCGGCACTGCCGGCTATGCCCATATCAATATGGGTGCAGCTATATGACAGGCTTTTTTGCAGCTGTTGGAGTAACTGTCTGTAGCTGTGAAAGAGCTTTTCGCAGCCGCTCAACTCGAGCCACAGACCCTGTTCGGCAATAATCACCGCCGGACTAAAGCTGTAAGCGATTAAGGCCAACTGTTGCAGGATGGTTTTTTCACGTTCCGGTTGCTGCTGTAGCGTCAGCAAATTTGGGCACAGGGCCAGAGCTGTGGAGAGAGAAAGAAGAGGTTCAACGCCAGATTGTGTGGCGCTGTCATTGCAGCACAAAACACGCATCGCGTTCTTTTCTTGGGCAACAACTGCAACTGGATTTTGGCTGCTGTCTTCGATTTTCGATTCATCTACGAGAGCATCCAGAGACAGCAATGGAAAGTGCAGGTAGAGCCAGATTTTTTCCGGATAAGCGCCTGCTGCCCTTATGGCGGAGGGTAAATTTGAAAATCCTTTTCGTCTATCTCCCTTTTCCCTGTGACGCGAAGGCTTCAGAGGTTGAGTCTCTGCTCACTGGTTTTAATCCTTGGAATATCCGTTGAGATTGGTATAGCAGGATGAATACTATTGACCGGTAATTTTGCCAGAGAAGTTTGTGAGCTGAGATCTTTGCCCCGAGGAATCAGTAGCTGTTCCCCGGGAGCCACACCGCGCAGTTTACGCACGGAAAGACGCAGGTTTTTCTCACCGGCAGAGTCAACCTCCAAGCGCAGGGTGGCGGGTGATGAGCCGGACTGTTGCTTGTTAGACTCTCTGTTATAAGCAGCTTTACTGGATGGCTCTCGATTAGCGGATGGCTCTCGATTAGTGGAGAACAAAAACGCTGCATGGCCACTGTCGGCAGCGGCCAGTTGCAGCTTGCGCAGATCGCTATAGCTGGGCATTTTGTTATCACTCCAGGCTAATAACAGCGCATTGTTACGAATGCATTGTTCTGCAACCCAGAGCCACTCACGAGCACTTTTACTCTGCACTATAAGTACCTTCTGCAAGGCAATTCCAGCGGCGGCTAATGCCGGAGCATAGGGCTGATAGGGTGGGTCAAGCCAGACACTGAGGTGATTATTTTGGCAGTAGTCTCTGATCGTTGGCAGCAGCAGAGAAAGCTCGCCAATTCCGGGACGTTGAACCAGTAATTCAGTTAGTGCAGCAGTGGGCCAACCACCCTTTAATAGCAGATCAATTTGATCATTGCCGCTGGAGACACTGCGTTGAATGGATTTTTGGCTCTGTCCGCGCCAGGTATCATGGCGGGCAAGGAGTTTAGTTATTATTTCAGTGTTGGGCATAGGTGGGGCGCTCTCGATATACTGTGAATATATACAGTATTCTGCCAAATGTCACGGAGGGATTTCATTTCAGTCCTTATGCTTGAAGAGGACTAATGGGGGTACTTCGAGGCAGTAATATTGAACCTAAATCGTCTAAAGTGTTAAGGTGAACCCCGTTTTTCCGGTCGAGAAAAAAGGCTATGCCTTCTAACACAGCAGCTGAACAGCAGATAAATCCGAACTGGAGCGTTCTTGCTCCAGCTCTTGTGGCTATTTTGCAGGCGGCGGAAAAAGACGGCGCCAATCAGCAGCAGCTGCTGCGCGATTCAGGCTTAGATCAAGGCCAGCTAATCATTCCAGATCGTCGATTTTCGGTCGCTAGTTATTACAAACTCTATCAGCTAGCTGCCGAGGCTTCGTCAAACCCCGATATCGGTCTCTCAGTAGGGCGCATTATTTATCTCAAAGGGCTCAACTTGCAGCTCTATACCTGTTCTCTGTGTAAATCCTTTCGTGACTATCTCAACTTAATACCCAGCACCTTAAAAATGCGTGGGGATATAGGTGAAACCACCGCTCATCGGGAAGGTAATCTGGTGGAATTACGTTGGGAGCCACTGCTAAAAAGTAGTGGGCTGAAACGTTACTGCAGCGATGAGGTGCTCTCTGCATCAGCGGCAATTATCAACTCTTTGTGTGTGCGACCTGTGCCTGTAGTGAAAGCTAATTTTACCTATCCTCAGCCTCAGGATACCACTCAGCTACAAGCCATTTTTGGTCGATCTATCTCCTATAATCAACCCTATAGCAGCCTATTTTTTGATAGTGCCGCACTGGACTTTCAGCTACTGAAGCAGGACTACCAG
>CAJQJT010000394.1 GCA_905478725.1 uncultured Pseudomonadales bacterium | reverse complement strand
TGGAATGGCCGTGATCGCCAGGGCGAAATCGTCCCTGAAGGTAGCTATTTGATGTCGGCCAGTGCCGTGATCAATGGAAAATTAGAAACCGTGCCGGTGACCACTATGGCCGATGTCCGCAGCGTTAGCTGGGACCCCAGCGCGCAGGAAATAACTCTGGAAGTGGGAGACAACGTCTTTGTCGCCCTCGCCGATATAGAACGCATTGCAATTTAACAACAGAATTAGAAAGGTCTTTGGAGAATAATTTATGTCATTTTATACCTCGTTAACAGGATTGAACGCCGCGACAACACAGCTCGCCGTGACCTCGAACAACATTGCCAACTCCGGAACAGGCGGCTTTAAGCGCTCGGACACGGATTTCGGCGATATTTTTGCTACCTCTCCTTTGGAGAAGGCATCAAGTGTTGTAGGTCGAGGCGTATCGCTGAAAGAAGTGAGCCAGGAATTCAGTCAGGGCAACATCGAGTTCTCTGCCAACTCTCTGGATCTGGCGATCACCGGTGACGGCTTCTTTCCTCTTGAGTCATCTGATGGCACCAAGATCTACACGCGCAACGGCGCCTTTATGCTCAATGAGCAAAACCAGATGGTTAACAGTGCCGGTCAGGCCCTGCAGTCACTGCCGGTGGATTCGACTAATAAGGCCGACTTTGGTGTCGACCCCAGTGCACTGACTATTCCGCGGGCCACAGTGTCAGAGTTTTTGCCCACCACAGAAGTTGAGTTGGGTTTGAACCTGCCATCTGAAGTAACACCGATTACCAAGACTTTTAATCCAGACAAGCCAGACACCTACCACAAGACCACATCCCTAACCGTTTATGGCACATCGGGATCGGCTAATCTGGCAACTATTTATTATGTTAAAACCGCCAACGCCACAGCGGACTCTCCTTATAACAAGTGGCAGACCTATGTTTATGTGGACGATCAGGAGGTAGACACAGCACTGATTCAGTCTTCAGACACCACGGGTGACGAGTACTTTATCAACAAGTATGGCGAGCTAAAAACTCGCTCTGAACTGTTGGAGCTGCAGAGCACCAGTGCCGAAAGTGAGAAATACCTGATTACTCAGGGAACCCTGTACAAGAAGTATTCCTATGATGTGCTCTCCGAGCCCACTCAGTCGATTCCGGCCACAGCCAAGCTCACCATTGCCGAAGACTCCGCCTATGCAGACGCTTTAAATCTAACCAATAACAGCGATGGTGTTGACTTCAGCGCCATGTCACGGGCCGAGCTTGACGGTATGTTCAACCTCTCGATTGACGGTTCTAGCGCGGTCAATATTGGCCTTGAGCATCTCGCCGGTTCAGCTACACCTATGTCTGGTGCCGAGATTGCCTTTGAGTTGACCAATGTGATCAACGAGCGTTTTGGAGATGGTAAAAACTTTGATTTTTCAAGTTCTGACAATCAGACTTTAAAGCTCTATCGTGGATCCGATAACTCGACGTCGATTGAGCTTGATATCCCCACAATATTGGCGGCCCACACTACTCTGATCGACGCTACTGACGTTAACTGGGATGGCCAGGTTACTTCAGAGCCATTGGCCTACGCCGTTAATGCCGCACTGGCAGCCAGTGCAGAGTTCTCTGATGTTGAAGTTAGCTACAGCTCGGCTAACCAAGGCTTTCGTTTTATTCAGAATGGCAGTGCCACTGACGCGCTCTATGTAAATGGCGGCGCCACTGCCAACAACGTCTTCGGAGTACCAGCAGACACTGAGTTTAACGCCGATGACCTCACCTCCATGGGCACTTTGTTGCTGCCATTGGATACAGATGAGGCGGATGTATTACTCCGTGGTGTACTGCCCAACGGGGAGAATGTTATTGCGACTCGCGACCAGCGTTTTGGCATGAAAGTGAGCTACGCCGAGGGTGCCTTTACAGTTTCTTCAGGGACCACAGGTGACACCTCAAGTCTAGCCATCGACAATGCAGGTGAATTGGCGCAGAAGCTCTTGGGTATCAATGAGCTGGGTAATTTTGTATCCCCTGAAACCTCGCAGATCTACAATGTGCCAGCGGTTCGTGGTCAGGCATCAACACCGGCCACTGTCACCGGTAACCCGATGGGCATAGATCCACGCAAATCATTCTCGGTCAATCCAGACAACAGCTCTATGACAGTGATTATCGATTCGATCTCTGCCCAGATTGAGCTGGACGAAGGTCTCTATTCGATTGGTACTTTCACTGAGCACCTGCAGCAAAAAATAAACCTTATGGCGGATTCCTTGGGGCGTACGGTTTCCGGTATTACCGTGGACTATCAGGACTCTACTGAAACCCTGTTGATCACCGGGTCCACCACAACCGATAACTCGTTTATTCAGATCGCTGGCCACGCCGACTGGGGCCTGGAAAACATTGCCCCAGGTTTTGGTGAGTCATCGACCTTTATCGAGCTATTTCCCGATACTTCAGGTACCAGTACTGTCTATGTCACACAGACCAAAGATGGCGATTGGATTGAAACCACTGACGGTGGTGAATTTGACTCCAACGACGTGCCTTACTGGACACCGATCTTCTTGGATAAGGGCGAGTTGACCTTCGATACCAGTGGTTCGCTGGTCTCTCCAGTGGCTGGCGTTAAGTTAGAGAGTGCCGGTATCACCGGTGGTGATATCACCCTCAACTACGACAACAGCACCCAGTTTAACAGCCCATTCTCGGTCTTGAGTCAGTCCCAGAACGGTGCGCCGGAAGGGGACTTGGTCGGTGTAAACATCGGCGATGACGGTTTGGTTGTAGCCAGTTACTCAAACGGCTCACAGAAATCTCTGGGTAAAATTATTCTCGCCAACTTCTCCACGCCCAAGGGCCTGCGTCAGGTTGGTGATACAAGTTATTACGCCACTTCAAGGTCCGGTGACGCGACCCTAGGTGAACCGGGCGCGGCTGGCTTTGGAACCATTCGTGCTGGTGCACGAGAGCGTTCCAACGTGGATCTGACCGCTGAATTGGTGGATTTGATTACCGCCCAGCGAAACTTCCAGGCCAATGCCAAAGCCATTGAGACCAGCTCATCGTTAACCCAGACCATTATTCAAATCCGCGGTTAAGCGCCGAATTAGGCGCGCGGTAAGAGGAATCTGAAATGGATAAATTAGCTTATACAGCACTGTCGGCAATGCAGAGTCAATCTGTGGTGCGCGCAGCCATTACCAACGAACTGGCGAATGTCTCGACGATCGGTTTTAAGAAGAGTTTTCAGATTGCCTCATCTGCAGTAAAGATCGATGGCCCGGGACATGAGTCACGCTTTCAGCCAGGTCTTCAGATTAATGATGTGATCAATCTGAGCCCAGGTACGCCCATGAGTACCGGCCGACCCCTAGATGTTGCGATGAATGATCAGACTGTATTGGCCGTGCAAAGCGCTGAGGGTGACATTGCCTATACCCGTCGCGGTGACCTAAAAGTCAGTCCAACAGGTGTACTTGAGAACGCTGAGGGTGAACTAGTGATGGGCGAGGGCGGGCCGATTACGGTACCAGTCGGC
>CAJQJT010000393.1 GCA_905478725.1 uncultured Pseudomonadales bacterium | reverse complement strand
CAATGCTTTACCTAGGGTGCCGGTAATAATATCTACCCGATCGATACAGCCGTGGTGCTCGTGAGTGCCACGACCATTGGCGCCGACAAAGCCGCTGGCATGGCAGTCATCAAAGTGCACCAGAGCGTTGTACTTATCCGCTAGATCACAGATCTCATCCAATTTAGCGATGGTGCCATCCATAGAGAAGACACCGTCCGTGGTAATCAGTTTAAACCGCGCTCCGGCCTCATCCGCAGCCTTTAGCTGGGTTTCTAGATCTGCCATATCAGAGTTGCGATAGCGATAGCGCTTAGCCTTACAGAGGCGTACACCGTCAATAATGCTGGCGTGATTCAACTCATCGGAGATTACCGCATCCTCGGGGCCTAACAGGGTCTCAAACAGCCCAGCATTGGCGTCGAAACAGGAGGGATAGAGAATGGTCGCTTCACTGCCGACAAAGGCACTGAGGTCATTTTCCAGCTGCTTGTGGATGGTTTGGGTACCACAGATAAAGCGCACCGAGGCCATGCCATAACCCCACTCCTTCAGCCCACGGATAGCCGCCGCCTGAACCTCAGGGTGTTGGGCCAGGCCCAGATAATTGTTGGCGCAGAGGTTGAGCACCGGTGCGCCACTGTTAACTGAAACCCTAGCGCCCTGAGGCGAAGTTATTTGGCGTTCGTTTTTGGTTAAGCCACTGTCTTCAATCTGCTGTAGCTCGACTTGCAGATGGTCTTGAAATTTGCCGTACATAATTGCTCCTTGAATGCTTAGTCAGTGTTGATGCCGATCATTCCCAGTTCAAAATTACCTTGCTGGCCTCACCGGCGTTCATGGCGTCAAAGCCTTTCTGGAAATCGGTATAGTCCATGCGATGGGTGATCACCGAGGAGATATCCAAACCGCTCTCAATCATCACTGACATCTTGTACCAGGTCTCATACATCTCGCGGCCATAGATGCCTTTTAGCGTGAGCATATTAAAAATCACCAGACTCCAGTCGATGGCCACTTCTTCGGCGGGAATACCGAGCATCGCCACCTTGCCGCCGTGACACATATTGCTCAGCAGATCGCGAAATCCAGCTGGGTTGCCGGACATTTCCAAGCCCACATCAAAGCCTTCAGACATGCCCAGTGCGCGCTGCACATCGGCGAGCTTTTCGGTACGCACATCAACGGTGCAGGTGGCGCCAAGTTTTTTCGCCAATTCCAAACGTTGGGGATTGATATCGGTAATCACTACATTGCGGGCGCCAGCGTGACGGCAGACTGCCGCGGCCATAGCGCCAATGGGTCCGGCACCGGTAATCAGCACATCTTCCCCTAGTAGATCGTATTGCAATGCCGTGTGCACAGCGTTGCCAAGAGGATCAAATAGTGCGGCGACATCCAGGTCTATATCGGCGCGGTGTTCCCAGACATTGGACATGGGCAGGGCCAGATATTCAGCAAAGGCACCGGGGCGATCCACTCCTATACCACTAGTGTGGGCACAGAGATGACGGCGCCCAGCGAGACAGTTGCGGCAGCGACCACAGACTACATGGCCCTCCCCCGAGACAATTTGCCCGGGATGAAAGTCATTGACGTTGGAGCCCACATCGACAATCTCGCCAACAAACTCATGACCCACCACCATGGGTACAGGAATGGTTGCCTGAGCCCAATTGTCCCAGTTGTAGATATGCATATCGGTACCGCAGATGGCAGTGCGTTTGATTTTGATCAGGACGTCATTAATGCCCATTTCCGGCTCCGGCACATCCTCTAACCAGAGGCCGACAGTGGCATTCCTTTTGACTAATGCTTTCATGGTGCTCCTTCCCTGTTGTGATACATCATGACAACTCACAATATATAAGAAATTATTCCCTTATCGTAGAATCAATAATTCCTTTATGCAAGATTTAAATCCTGTATAGTGATTTCACCTTAACCAGGCCGTCTAGAGGTAGCCTATGAGCACAGCCAATCAAGACAGTGATCCCGCCAGTCAGGCTCTCTCCAGCAGAGTCACCACACTGCGAAAAAAAAATAAGCTGACCCTGGATCAGCTAGCTGCCGCCTCCGGCGTCAGTCGCTCCATGTTGAGTCAGATCGAGCGCGGTCAGGCCAACCCTACGTTGACTGTGACCTTCCGTATCGCCCAGGCCTTTGGCATGAGCATAGGTGAGCTAGTAGATCAGGCTTGGCAGTCGTCCACTATCGAAGTGGTTCACGGTGAGGACAAAAGCAATTTCTTTCGCAACGACAAAGAATGTCAGATTCGCACTCTGTCGCCCCTGCATATGGAAAAGAGTATTGAGTTCTATGAGTTGCGTATCGCCGCCGGTGCCAGCTTGGCCAGTGCACCCCACTATGAGGGCACCAAAGAACTGTTGACCATTACCAGCGGCCAGGCCAAGTTAATCTCAGGGGATAATTGCACTGAACTAAGCGAAGGTGACTCGGCCCATTATCGCGCCGACCTGTCTCATGCCATCGAAAACTGCGGCAAGGAAGAGCTGGTCTGTTACCTGGTGGTCACCAGTCCCTAGGGCGTTAGAAGCACCAATCCAATCCAAACTAATCTAATCTAGATAAAAAATAGCCATCGACAGCAGAAAATAAATTAACGACAGGGGCAAGGCACAGCGCCAGTAGTTGGCGAGAAAGCTTTCCGTGAGAGATCTTGACCAGTCCGGCACAGCCCAGAGACTGAGACCTTTTAGCAAGCCAATAGCACCCACAACAAACAGCACCACCCACTCTATTTGCTGTGACCATTAGGAAACTGAAATACTCCAGAGCATCAGACTGATGCCGATGGCGAGATTGAGCCAGACAAAGGGACGCCAGGATGGCATGGACAATAAGCGTTGAGCGAAACGGTTAACCAGTGGTCGACACAGAAGTCCGAGGGCAACCATTACAAAGACGACGGATAAAACAGGTTTCATGAGGGTCCCCTCTGGCCTTGATTAGCCCGAGGTTAGCCTATTAGTTCTGATAATTTTTATTAGCTGCAACTTAGGGGAGATTCCAATGACCTAAGTCTATAGGCCAGAAGAACCTCCACTAACTTGCTATCTTGCTATCTAGCCTAGAGAATCTTCAGCAACAAAGTACTTAGGATCTTCGATCACATTGACCTCAACCATATTGCCGGCTTTCTTCAATAGCTTGCGGCACTCGTCGCTGAGGTGAACTAGGTGCAGAGTCTTACCGGCACTCAAATAGCGATCGGCTAAGGTATCAATGGCTTCCAGACCAGAGTGATCAGCCACTCGTGAACGGGCGAAATCAATTACCACATCATCATTGTCTTGTTTAGGATCAAAGCGATCGAGAAATGAGGTTACTGAACCAAAGAACAGCGGACCGGTCACTGCATAAACCGTCGAGCCTTTGTGATCTTCACGAGCTTCGATACGAATGAATTTCGCATGCTCCCAAGCAAATACCAAGGCTGAAACAATTACGCCAACCACTACGGCGAAGGCCAGATCCGTTACTACGGTAACACCAGAGACCAATACCAGGATCAAAGCGTCACTCCGTGGCACCTTGCCCATAATGCGGAAACTACTCCACTCAAAGGTACCGATCACAACGATAAACATGACACCGATCAGGGCAGCCAGTGGAATAATCTCAATCAGCGCAGAGCCAACCAGAATAAACAGCAACAGAGAAACAGCCGCAGTAATACCGGATAGACGTCCGCGTCCACCAGAGTTCACATTGATCATGCTCTGGCCGATCATCGCGCAACCACCCATGCCGCCAAATAATCCAGTCACTGTATTGGCCACGCCCTGGCCTATACATTCGCGATTGCCATGGCCGCGAGTTTCGGTGATCTCGTCGATCAGGCGCAAAGTAAGCAGTGATTCGATCAGGCCAATAGCGGCCAAAACGATCGCGTAAGGCAAGATAATAAACAGAGTTTCAAAGGTAAATGGCACCTCCGGAATACTGAAGCTCGGCAGACCGCCAGCAATCGAAGCCACATCGCCAACCACTTTGGTGTCCACATCAAAATACATCACAATTAATGTGACTGTGACAATCGCCACTAGTGATGAAGGCAAGGCTTTGGTGAAGCGTGGCAACAGGTGAATAATCGCCATGGTCAAGAAAATCAGAC
>CAJQJT010000392.1 GCA_905478725.1 uncultured Pseudomonadales bacterium | reverse complement strand
GCACTCTGTAGTTGATTAGTCAGCTTTTCTATTCGCATGGCCTACCTCTGAATGGTTTTTAATCTTACTTAGTATTTTAGGTGGGGGCTGGCAGTGACTTTTCAACGGGTGCGGAAAAATCGTTGACGCAAGTCATAGAAAACATAGCATCGATTGAGGGTATTAATGGTAGAAATAGGCTTGCGGTTAAGTCGCGAGGACCCTAGCGAACAACCATATTGTCGCGATGAATCAGCTCGTCATCTTCACGATAACCGAGAATTTCAGCGAAATGCTCAGTACCTTGACCCTGGATACGAGCAGCTTCGGCAGAATTGTAGTTAACCAGCCCACGGGCGATTTCTTGACCATCGGTATCAATACAGCTGACCAATTCACCACGGGTAAATTGCCCTTTGACCTGAGTCACACCAACCGCTAACAAGCTGCGACCCTGCTGCTGTAGAACTTTGACGGCACCTGCATCGAGCACTAGCTGGCCTTTGACCTGGAGCTGTCCCGCCAACCACTGCTTGCGCGCGGCGAGGGGCTGCTGAGAGGCGGTGAGAAGGGTTCCAACCTCGGCGCCTTGAGTGACTGCTGTGAGTATGCCACTGTTGCGTCCACCCACAATCACGGTGTTGCAACCAGAGCGGGCTGCAAGCCTCGCTGCCTGCAACTTCGTTATCATACCGCCTCTGCCAAGGGCACTGTTACTGCCTCCGGCTAAGGCGTCGAGAGAACTGTCATCGGCCATGGCTTCACTGATCAGCTGGGCATTTGGATCTAGATCGGGATTGGCGCTATAGAGACCGTCTTTATCGGTAAGAATGACCAGCAAGTCGGCATCGATTAGGTTGGCTACCAGAGCGGCGAGACTGTCGTTGTCGCCAAAACGAATTTCGTCGGTGACCACGGTGTCGTTTTCGTTAACTATGGGCAGCACATTTAATTGGATTAATGTCTGCAGGGCACTGCGTGCATTGAGGTAGCGCTGGCGATTAGCGAGGTCATCGTGATCTAAAAGTATCTGTGCTGTGAGGCGATCGAAGCGTTGAAAGCTGCTCTCGTAGGTTTGAATCAGACCCATCTGGCCCACTGCGGCAGCGGCTTGAAGCTCATGAATACTATCCGGGCGGGTTTTCCATCCCAGTCGCACTATGCCTTCGGCAATGGAGCCGGAGGAGACTAAAACAATTTCTTTACCCTGAGCCAAGAGCTGGGCGATTTGCTCAACCCAGCCATCGATGGCGTCGCGGTCGAGACCGGCGCCGTTATTGGTCAACAGCGCGCTGCCAATCTTAACGACTAGGCGCTGGGCATCTCGGGTAATTGCTCTTGTCATACCTAACTACTCTCTACTTTCTACTTTCTACTTTCTATTCCCAAACCTCAATCTTGGGTGCGGCTACAATTAAAGCGACAGCTACTCTTAAAGCGACAGCTACTCCGCGTAAACCACTTCAACATCGTTGTCGTCATCGTCATCTTCGTCTTCAAAGGCTTCGTCAAACTCGGCACCTTCGATGTCTTCGCCGCCAAGGCGGGCCAGACGTCGTGCTTCAGCCAGTCCTTCAATGCGCTCGCGAGCTTCCGCTTGAATCTGCTGACGGCGCTCTTCAACGGCAACAGCCAGTGTCGGATCGATGTTTTCGCGATCACGATGACCGTCGATGTAATCCATGATTGCCGCGCAAAGGGCTTTAGTGCCCTGTGCAGAGATTGCCGAAATAATAAATACCGGGCCCTGCCAGTTGAGTGTCTCAACCACATTCTTACAGGCTTCTTCGACTTCGTCTTCGGGCATCAAGTCGGTTTTATTTAACACCAACCAGCGATCACCTTCCGCCAGTGTCGGACTAAATTTGGCCAATTCCTGCTCGATCACCACGGTGTTTTCCGCTGGTGTGGTGCCGTCATAGGGCATCATGTCGACAAGATGTAACAGCAGTCGTGTGCGTGTCAGGTGCTTGAGGAAACGAATTCCGAGGCCTGCGCCTTCGGATGCTCCTTCAATGAGGCCGGGAATATCCGCAACCACAAAGCTTTTGTCACCGCTCATGCCCACTACGCCTAAATTTGGTACTAGAGTGGTGAAGGGGTAGTTGGCGACTTTCGGGCGCGCTGCAGACACAGCACGAATAAAGGTTGATTTACCGGCGTTGGGCAGACCTAGCAGACCCACATCAGCGAGCACTTTCAGCTCAAGCTTGATCTCGCGTAGTTCGCCTTCGCTACCGGGAGAGGTTTGTCGCGGTGCGCGGTTAACACTGGATTTAAAGCGTGCATTGCCAAGACCGTGGAAGCCGCCCTGAGCTACTTTAAGCTGTTGACCCAATTCGGTGAGATCGCCCAATACATCGCCGGTCTCTTCGCAGAGCACGGTGGTGCCCACGGGAACCTCCATAATCAGATCTTCGCCGCCGCGGCCAGTACAGTCAGAGCCACGGCCCTGCTCGCCATTCTCAGCGCGAAAGTTACGTGTAAAGCGGAAGTCGATCAGAGTGTTGAGACCCTCTGCAGCCACTAGGAATACGCTACCGCCGTCACCGCCATCACCGCCATCTGGGCCGCCTTTGGGAATGTATTTCTCACGGCGAAAGCTCATGCAGCCATTGCCGCCTTTGCCTGCCTGTACTTTAATTGTTGCTTCGTCGACAAATTTCATAGGGTCAGTTTACTGTTACTGTTGCTGTGTGTCATTGCGTGGGCGCCTAGGGCTAAATCCCGCGCATAAAAAAAGCCCCACGTAGGGGCTTTTTTAACAGGAAGTGGTAGTAACCTACGCGGAAACCACTTCTGCATACTTACGGTTCTTCGGGCCTTTCTGCACAAACTGTACAACGCCTTCGGCAGTTGCGAACAGTGTGTGATCTTTGCCGATACCGACATTGTTGCCTGGGTGGAATTTAGTGCCACGCTGACGAACGATGATGCTGCCTGAATTTATTGCTTGGCCGCCGAAAACTTTAACACCAAGGCGTTTGCTTTCTGAATCGCGACCGTTACGAGTACTACCACCAGCTTTTTTGTGAGCCATTGCTATTTCCTCTTCGGATTATCCAGCGTTAATGCTAGTAATCTTAACTTCTGTATACCACTGTCTGTGGCCCTGTTGTGTGCGCGAGTGCTTGCGACGACGGAATTTAATAATATTCACTTTGTCGCCACGGCCGTGAGAAACGATCTCAGCAGTCACTTTGCCACCCTCTACGAGAGGAGCACCAACCTTGACTTCGGCACCTTCGCCGACCATCAAGACTTCTTCAAAATCGATATTATCACCAGTCGCTAGATCCAGCTTCTCAAGACGAAGGGTCTCTCCTTCAACTACGCGATGCTGCTTTCCGCCACTTTTGATTACTGCGTACATGTTCTGCTCCAATTTATAGTGGCCGCATCAGTTAGTTAGCAGCCAGATTCCGTCGCTTTTTTTCTTGAAGCCAATAGCCTCTGCGAGAGGGCGGCAATTCTAATGGAACACCCCCCTGTTATCAAGTCTTATCCGAGGGAAAAATAGAGGAATTTTACGCTGTGGACAGAGGCTATCCGCGGAGCCAAATAAGTGACCCGTTGCGACCGGTTTTTGGCTCCCGTCGATAGGAGTAAAAGCGCTCTGAATCGCTGTAGCTACAGTAGTCGCCGCCGTAAATTTGGCTGACCCCAGAGGCGCTCAATTCAGCCCGTGCCAGGGCGTAGAGATCGGCCAGATATTTACCCTCTGCAGATCTCTGGGCGCTAAAGGCTGCGTTTATGGCCTGTTGCTGCTGGGGGTTTTGCGCCTGATCGAGAAATGCCTGCAATACTTCGCCACCCACTTCAAATACCTGAGGGCCAATCGCCGGTCCCAGATAGGCTAGCAGCTGGTCTGGTGATTGCTTAAAAGTGGCGACGGTTTTACGCAGTATGCCGCCGCAGAGTCCGCGCCAACCGGCATGGGCGGCAGCAACCTGAGTGCCAGCACGATCACAAAACAATACCGGTAGACAATCTGCAGTTAATACAACACAGGCTACACCAGCTTGGTCGCTGTAGCTGCCATCGGCTCGCGGTGTGTCGGCAGACTCTGGTGCATAAACCCCTGGGGCATAAATAATGTCAGTGCCATGAACCTGATCGAGCCACAGGGGCTGTGCCGGTAATTTGAGGGATTCGGCTAGGCTGTGACGATTGGCTAAAACGGTTTCAGGCTGATCCTGCACATGCAGTGCAAGATTGCTCTGATCAAAGGGTGCGCTGCTGCAACCGCCGCTGCGCAGGGAAATGGCTGCGCCGACATTGGCGGGCGCTGGCCACTGCGGGGTTATTACATCTATCGACATCGGTTTGCTCCCAGCTTGTCGCGACTCTTTTATCTACAGGTACTACCTCTACTTAGACTCTAGATTCCTTGAGGGCGGCCAAGAGGTTCTGCATATCCTCGG
>CAJQJT010000391.1 GCA_905478725.1 uncultured Pseudomonadales bacterium | reverse complement strand
CCATGACTGAACGGACCAATTATTCTTACTTCACCGACATCACCACGCGCTGGATGGATAACGATATCTATGGTCATGTAAACAATGTGGTCTATTACAGCTACTTTGATTCGGTGGCGAATAAGTTCTTAATCGAAGAGGGCGGCTTGGATATTCACAGTGCCGAGATTATTGGCTTCGTGGTGGCATCGAGCTGTGAATACAAATCGCCAATTGCCTATCCGGATAAAATTGATGCCGGTTTGCGGGTCAATAAATTGGGTAATAGCTCAGTGGAATACGGTATCGCCATTTTTAAGCAGGGCGCCGAAACTGCTTCCGCAGTCGGCTCCTTCACCCATGTCTTTGTCAATCGCGCCACCGATAAGTCAGTGGCGATTCCCGTTCAAATTAGGACTGCTTTAGAGAAGCTTTTAGCCGTTTAAATAGTCATTAGTCGTTTAAACCGCTATCAGCTACGCAAACGTATCAAGCCTTCCTGAATAGTACTGGCCACCAGCCTGCCATCCCGAGAAAAGAACGAGCCGCGACTAAGTCCGCGACTGTGACTGCTGCGTGGGCTATCCATGCAGTAGAGCATCCATTCATCGACTTTAAATTCATCGTGAAACCAGATGCAATGATCCAGTGATGCCGCCTGCAGTTTGCTATTCATAAAGTTAATTGCATGGGGCAGTAGTGATGTTCCCATTAAGCTAAAGTCTGAGGCATAGGCTAAAATGGCGCGCTGGAGACCGGGGTCCTGACCTTTGTCCGGTAGTGATCCCGCGGCTTTAACCCAGACAAATTGCTCGGCAGGATGAACTGTCGGACTGGCCAGATCCACTGGGTTCACTGTACGCATTTCAATCGGGCGCAGCGCTGGGCGATGGGCTATGGCTCCGGTTTCGGCTTTGTCAGCCATCATTTCTCTGAGCTTGGCCCAGCGGATATTGTCATCTTCAAGTCCTTCAGGTCCAACACAGTCCGGCATATCCGCCTGATGTGACAGACCTGGTTCAATCACTTGAAAGGATAGTTCGGTACTGAAAATAGCCTTGCCACGCTGGGAGGCAACCACTCTGCGAGTGGTAAATGAACCGCCATCGCGAATGCCATCCACCTGATACAAAATCGGCACACTGGGATCGCCGGGGCGCAAGAAATAGCCGTGCTGTGAGTGCACCATGCGATCCTCTGGCACGGTGTCTTGAGCGGCACGCATAGCCTGAGCAAAAACCTGACCACCAAATACGCGCTTGTTGGTGGTTTCGGGTGTCACGCCGCGATAAATAGTCTCGTCAATTTTTTCTAGCTCGAGAATATCCAGTAGTTGTTGCAGTGCTTCGCTCATGCAGTCTTTATTCCTTTAATTTAAGATTAATAATGTTGGCTATTGATCGGCAATTTTGACCACTAGCTTGCCGAAGTTTTTGCCGCTAAACAGCCAGGAGAAATACTCCGGTGCTTTTTCCAGACCTTCAACCATAGTCTCTTTATATTTCAGTTCGCCATTGGCAACCCAGTCGGTCAGTGCACTGTTGGCTTCAGCATAATCATCCATGTAGTCAAAGACCAAAAAGAATTTGTGCGCCGGTGGTGTTTCCAGCTCACCGAAGATATGAAAGGGCGTACGCTCTTTGGTGATATCGGTAGAGTTGTAGTTGGAGATATAGCCGCAGATGGGCACTCGTGCACCAGCATTTAACTGCTTGGCCACGGCTTCGGTTAGGGCGCCACCGACGGATTCAAAATAGATATCAATGCCATTGGGACAGGCGGCGGCGAGATCTGCATCCAGGTTGCCGGCTTTGTAGTCGACCACCTCATCAAAACCCAGCTCATCTTTCACATAGGCACATTTGTCTGCGCCACCGGCTACACCGACCACATGAAGGCCGAGCTTTTTGCCGATCTGGCCCACCGCTGAACCCACAGCACCAGAGGCGGCAGATACAACTAATGTCTCGCCGGCCTGAGGTTTGCCTTGAGTCTTTAGGCCGAAGTAAGCGGTGCGGCCTGGCATACCACAGACACCCAGATAGGCGGAGAGTGGTACTTTGGATGCATCGACCTTGTAGGTCAGGGGATCATTTTCTTCGCTGACAAAATATTCCTGCCAACCAGAGCGGCTACAGACATGGTCGCCCACGTCATAGAGCGGGGATTTGGATTCGACGACTACACCGGCGCTCTCTGCTGTCATCACTTCGCCAATGGCGACTGGATCAGCGTAGGACTTGGTTGCGCTCATACGACCGCGCATATAGGGATCTAGAGATAGGTAGAGGGTCTTGATCAGTATCTGACCTTCAGTGATTGGCGCTATAGCCGCGCTCTCCAGTCGGAAATTCTCTGCTGTTGGCTGCCCCACTGGGCGGCTGGCTAAAACGATGCTCTTGTTAGCATGGCTGACGCTCATATTTTTCCCCTGTTGATTTGGCGGCGCCACTTTAGGCTTTAGATTTTAGCGGCTTGTTATTGTTGTTTAATCGCGGCCCACATGATGGTTGCTAGGACGCTGTATTACTAGCTTAAATAACGACTGGTGATACTTGAAAGTTACAATAACATACTGTAAGTTCAATTAATCAAAAAATACACTGCCTTTGCAGCACTCTGTTAGCCGCTGCGAGGTCATTATTTAATAGAGTGAAAAGTAGGAGTCCGATGTGAGTGATCTACAAGCTTTTAGGCAAGAAACCCGGGAATGGTTAGAAGACAACTGTCCACCGACCATGCGCTTTCCGATCAGCAGCTCTGACGATCAATGCTGGGGTGGTCGCAACGCGACTTATAAGAGTGAAGAGCAGAAGCAGTGGATGGACCGCATGGCGGCCAAGGGCTGGACTGCACCAATGTGGCCAACAGAGTATGGCGGCGGCGGTCTTGATAAAGCTCAGGCAAAGGTTTTAAAAGAAGAGATGTCTCATATCCGCGCACGTTCACCACTGGATAGCTTTGGTATCTGGATGATCGGCCCGGCGCTGCTGCAGTTTGGTTCTGAGGAACTCAAGCAACAGCATCTGCCCAAGATTGTTCGCGGAGAAATTCGCTGGTGTCAGGGCTACAGCGAGCCAGGTGCAGGTTCCGATCTCGCCGGTTTGCAGTCTAAAGGTGAAGATATGGGCGATCATTTTATCGCCAACGGTCAAAAAGTCTGGACCTCTTATGGCGATAAAGCCGACTGGATGTTCTGCCTGCTGCGCACCGACTCAGAAGCCAAGAAGCAGATGGGTATCAGTCTGGTGCTCTTCGACATGGCCACTCCCGGTGTTACCCCCAAGCCAATCAAATTGATTTCCGGTAGCTCGCCATTTTGCGAAACCTTCCTCGACAATGTTCGTGTGGAAAAAGACCAGGTTGTGGGAGATGTGAACAAAGGCTGGACCATTGCCAAGTATCTGCTCACACACGAGCGCGAGATGATCGGCGGTTTCGGTCTGACCGACGCCGGTTCTGACACCCTGAGCCAGACTGCTGTTAAGGCATTGGGCGTTGAGCATGGCCGCATGAACAATGCGCTGCTGCGCGCCGATATACTAAAGTGGGAAATTGACGCTGCGGCGTT
>CAJQJT010000390.1 GCA_905478725.1 uncultured Pseudomonadales bacterium | reverse complement strand
CCCCATTTGATATCCTTTAGATTAAAAGCTCTTAGATTAAAAGCTCTTAGATTAAAAGCTCTTAGATTAAAAGCTCTTAGATTAAAAGCTCTTAGATTAAAAGCTCTTAGATTAAAGTCTCTTAGACTGACAGCCCCTCTACTTGAAACCTCTTCTGTTACATCCTCTTTTTGCATCGCTTCTATAAAACTTCCTTATGCACAATAAAAAAGGTTGCTTTAGCCTCATCTGTTGCCTATTTTGATGCCCTTATTCTAATAACTGACATAAACAGGTCTAAACATGACTGCACTGATTCTTGATGGTAAAACCCTCGCCGCTCAAACCGAAGCCGAACTGTCCGAACGAGTGGCCGCTCTTAAAGCAGCCAACAATGGTCAGGCCCCTATTCTGGCAACCATTCTGGTCGGCGGTGATCCAGCCTCAGCCACCTATGTGAAGATGAAGCAGAACGCCTGTAAGCGTGTCGGCATGGACTCAATCGCTGTAGAGATGGCCGATGACACCAGCACAGATCAGTTATTGGCAAAAATTAAAGAGCTTAACAACAACCCCAACTGCCACGGCATCCTGTTGCAGCATCCAACACCCAAGCAAATTGATGAACGCGCCTGTTTTGACGCCATTGCACTGGCTAAAGATGTTGACGGCGTCACCTGTCTCGGCTTTGGTCGCATGGCAATGAACGAAGAAGCCTATGGCTCAGCGACGCCTCAAGGCATTATGCGCATCCTCGAAGGCTACAACATTGATATGGCAGGCAAGCACGCGGTTGTCGTGGGTCGCAGCCCTATTCTCGGTAAGCCAATGGCACTGATGCTATTGAACGCCAATGCCACAGTGACTATCTGTCACTCGAAGACAGAAAACCTTCCGCAATTGATTAAACAGGCTGATATTTTGGTGGGCGCAGTAGGCCGACCTGAGTTTATTAAAGCTGAGTGGATCAAAGATGGCGCAGTAGTCGTTGATGCTGGCTACCATCCTGGAGGCGTTGGCGATATTGAACTGACTCCGCTGGTCGATCGCGTTGCCGCTTATACGCCGGTTCCCGGTGGTGTTGGCCCAATGACCATTAACACTCTAATACTACAATCAGTTGTTGCTGCTGAAAAAGCCTTAGCGAAAAATAGCTAATACGGCCCAAGACAACTTAAGAGCCGCCGCTAATCTTCTTGATCATCGCGGCAATAGAATCCCGAGCGTAGGGTTGGTTAATCGACCAAACCTGCGCCGCGGTTTCAATCTCCAACATCTCTTTGTGACTATTAGTGCCACCCGCTGTGCGCAGAGTCTGCTTAGTGCGCAGCAACAACTCCTTCGGCAAGTCGCGAATATTAGCGGTAAATTCAAACGCCTCTGCAACCAGATCCTCATCGTCGACACATTTCCAGGCCAAGCCCTTTTCAACCGCTTCTCGACCACTTAGTGATTGAGAAAATAGCAACATACCCGCCGCCGTATTCCAGTTAACCAACTGTCGTAACATCCAAGTATTACCGCCGCCAGGGTGTAATCCAAGGCCAAAAAAGCGCGGTTCAAAGCGCGCCTTCTCAGTGACAATACGCACATCGCAGCCCACAGCCATATTGAAGCCAGCGCCAACAGCTGCGCCATTCACTGCGGCTATGGTAGGTAATTTACAGTTAGCGATGCTTAAAAAGCCGCTATAAATAGCCTCTAAGATCTCTTGTTCGGGAATCAGATCACTCAACCGACCGCCTGCACAGAACGCACGACCGCTGCCGGTGACGATTAAAGCCTTAACCTCCGGATGCTCTTCCGCCTGTTTAACGTATCGGACAATCTCCGCGCAGACCTCAGGGGTCAACATATTGCGTTTGTCGGGATTATTTAAAGTAAGTAATGCAGCGTTATCGCGAATTTCAAACAGCACATGTGACATAAGATAAGTCTCGTTAAAGGCCAAAATGCAAGGATAGCACTACAATGCTTCTATGGTGCAATGACATACCGTATAGTCGCGGAAATACCCGTAGTCGTGGAAATACCCGGAGTACAATAGCCTTTAGGAACCTGGAGTTTTATTTTGACCCTGCAAAACACCTCATCTAAATGCTTCGCAGAACGCCTTGTGGCCCACCGTGGCCTGCAAGTGGCCTACCCAGAAAACACGGCGCTCTCAGTGCGAAAGGCCATTGAAGCCGGCGCCCTATATGTGGAAATCGACATTCAGCTGAGCCTCGACAAACAGCCCATGGTGTATCACGACATCAGCCTGAAGCGTGTTAGTGACCAGAACAGGACGATCTCATCCCTGACTTGCAGCGACCTGATGGCATTACCCGCCTATGAGCCGGAACGCCTCGGCGAAGAGTTTATCGACGAGACTATTTCATCACTGACTCAGGTGGTTGACATCATTCTCAACCATCCACAGGTAACACTGTTTGTAGAGCTCAAAGAAGAATCCATCGCCGAGTTTGGCGCCGAAATAATGCTTGCGAATGTTTGTGAAGCGCTTGAGCCAATACGCGATCGCGCTGTATTAATCAGCTTTGACTACAGCATTATTGCCGCCGCCAAAGCCAACGGCTGGCCTCAAGCCGGCCCCGTGCTATTGGAATGGAGCCATATCCACAGCGATCAGATAACAGCCATCGCCGGAGACTACACTTTTGTCGATTACAAACTTATTCCCGAGACAGAAAACCTAGACGACCTAGCTTGCAAGCTCGTCGCCTACGAAGTGGGCACCGCGCAACTAGCCAATCAGCTGGCAGACCGCGGCGTCGCCATGTTTGAAACCTTTGATATTGCCAGCCTACTCAAATAACGGAATGCGTTTTGTAATGAAGAGCTTGATGAAGAGCGAATTAAAGAGCGAATTAAAGAGCGAAATGAAGAGCGATATGGAAGTCCCTACACCACAAACCTATGACCTCTGCGTAATCGGCGGCGGCATTCAAGGCGCTGGCGTCGCCCAGGCCGCGGCACTCAGCGGACTTTCCGTAGCGCTTATTGAAAAAAGTGATTGGGCTGCAGGCACCTCCTCCAAATCCAGCAAGCTTATTCATGGTGGTTTGCGCTACCTGCAAACATTACAAATTGGCCTTGTTTACGAGAGTCTCCGTGAACGCCGCATCCTGCTGAATATTGCCGAGGATATAGTCAAACCCAACTGGTTCTACCTGCCGGTTTACAAGCGTGATCGCTTTAAAGTCTGGCAAGTCCGCATCGGACTAATACTTTATCGGCTACTGGCAGGACGAAATAACTTGGCCGGCTTTAAGCAGTTACCGCGAGAACAATGGCATGAACTTGAGGGTCTAAATACCTCCGATCTAGAGTGCGTTTTTATTTATCAAGACGCCCAGACCGACGACAAAATATTGACCCAACGCGTAGTCGCCTCCGCCAAACAACATGGCGCCACCCTGCTCTGCCCGGCAAAATTTTTGACCGCAGAAGAAAACGACAGTGGCTATTTGATCAGTGTTGCCATAGGCGATGAAATCAGCGGCCTACAATGCCGAACATTAGTCAACGCCGCAGGGCCCTGGGTCAATCGAATAGCCGAAACCATCGAGCCGAAACCGCCGACAATCGATGTAGACCTGATCAAAGGAACCCATCTCGAATTTACACAAAAGCTCAGCGAGAAATGTTTTTATATCGAAGCCAAACAGGATCACCGCGCCATTTTTGTGCTGCCCTTTAAAGGCGGCACATTACTCGGCACCACAGAACAATTATTCGAAGGTAACCCCGACGGCGTTGCACCCAGCGAAGAAGAAACCAGCTACCTGCTAGAGGTCATTCACAGCCACTTCCCACACTTCAATCACCAGCCAAGTGAATCATGGGCTGGCCTAAGAGTCTTGCCTGCAAGTGGCAACAACCCCTTCAAACGCAGCCGTGAAGTCCAGTTCGCCGAAACCAATAACTACCTCGCAATCTATGGCGGCAAGCTCACCGGCTATCGCGCCACCGCAGAAAACGTACTAAAAAAGATTTTGAAATCCATGTTACTAGAGGCAAACCAAGCAGAGGCATCCGAGCAAAAAGGCGCCAGCAAAAAGAAAGACTTCTACAGAATGGGTGATACATCAAAGGTTAAAATTTAACGAAAGGGCAAGCAAGAAACCAGCCCATCTTTT
>CAJQJT010000389.1 GCA_905478725.1 uncultured Pseudomonadales bacterium | reverse complement strand
AGTCGCAGATAAACAGTATATAAAGCGGCATGTTGCTAAACTTGTAAATGGAGAAACAAATTGGCGCCTGCACCTCTGACACCACATATTGAAAATGTGGAAGAGTTTTTATCCCACTGCCACAGACGTCGTTATCCGGCAAAAAGTACCATCATCTACGCTGGTGACCATGGAGATACCCTGTATTACATTATCAAGGGTTCGGTCACAGTGATGATTGAAGACGATAGCGACGGAAAAGAGATCATTCTGGCCTACCTCAACCCGGGCGATTTTTTCGGCGAGATGGGCCTCTTTGACCAGGAGCATCGCAGCGCCTGGATCCGCACTAAAACCGAATGTGAAGTAGGGGAAATCAGCTACGCGAAATTTATTGAGCTGAGCAATAAATATCCCGCATTTCTCTTCGCCATCAGCAAGCAGGTTGCTCAACGCCTCAGAGATACCACACGTAAAGTGAGAGATTTAGCCTTTCTCGATGTGACCGGTCGAGTGGCGAGAACCTTGCTTGACCTGTGCAAAGAACCAGACGCTATGACTCATCCGGACGGTATGCAAATTAAGATTACGCGCCAGGAGATCGGACGCATAGTCGGCTGTTCAAGAGAGATGGTTGGCCGGGTACTCAAAGAGCTTGAGACCCAGGGATTAGTCGACGTGGCAGGTAAAACTATGGTGGTGTTTGGTACTCGTTAACCAAACATCTCCGCCAGCCGCTGACCCGGCTCTTCACTGCGCATAAAGGCTTCACCCACCAAAAAGCTGTTCACATTGTGAGCGCGCATAGCGGCGACATCGTCGGCGCTATGTATGCCGCTCTCAGTGATCACAATTTTCCCAGGGGGAATTTTATCGAGCAGCTGATAGGTGTTATCGAGGGAGACTTCAAAGCTGTGCAGGTTGCGGTTATTGATACCGACCATTGGGTTATCTAACTTGAGCGCCACCTCTAACTCGGCGCCATCATGCACTTCAATCAGTACGTCCATACCCAACGATATCGCCAACTCATGGAGATGCGTCAGCTGCTCTTCGCTCAATGCTGAAACGATTAGCAGAATACAGTCGGCACTCATAGCTCGAGCTTCATAGACCTGATAATCATCAATAATAAAATCTTTGCGGATAACCGGCAGTTGCGTGGCAGAGCGAGCCACCTGCAAATACTCATCAGCACCCTGAAAGAAATCCACATCGGTGAGCACTGACAGGCAGGCTGCCCCACCCTGCTCATAGCTCTCAGCAATGGCCGCTGGATCGAAGTCTTCACGGATAACCCCTTTGCTCGGCGAGGCTTTCTTAATTTCGGCAATCACTGCAGATTGGCCAGCGGCAAGCTTAGCTGCCAATGCTGCGGCAAATCCTCTGGGTGATTGGGCGGTCTTGGCTTTTTCAATTAGCTGGGCAATGGAAATCACGGCACTGCGCTCGGCAATCTCTTCATGCTTGCGGGCGAGTATCTTTTTTAAGATGGTCGGTGTGTCTGAGCTCATTTCAATTTCTCGTTATTTGCTAGGCGTCTTGCTGGACCTGAGTAAAGGTCGCCAGATCAGTTAATTTTGCCCGGGCTAATCCTGCGCCTATGGCGTCCTGTGCCATGGCAACACCTTCTTTGATGCTGGTGGTGCAACCAGCAACATAAAGTGCCGCACCGGCATTAAGAGCGATCAGATCAGCCGCTTTTGCGCCATTGGCGGTTGCCTGTTTACCCAGGGCGTCTTTAATAAGATCCAGAGATTGCTCGGCGTTATCAACGCTTAAACCGTCGAGGCTCTGACGCTCGATCATAAAATCTTCAGGAGCAATGCTGTATTCCCGAACAACGCCGTCTTTGAATTCAGCTACTGCGGTTTCTGTGGCGATACTGATTTCATCGAGACCATCGGCGGAGTGTACGACCATAATATGTTCGGCACCCAAGCGTCCGAGCACCTCGGCCATGGGCTTGCATAGAGCCTGATCATAGACACCAATTAACTGCCGAGTGACACCAGCAGGATTGGTCATGGGACCAAGAATATTAAAGATAGTTCGCAGACCCAGTTCCCGGCGCGGGCCAATGGCATGCTTCATGGCACTGTGATGGGCCGGGGCAAACATGAAGCCAACACCTAACTCCTGCACACAAAGCGCCACCTGTTCAGGGCTAAGATTTAAATTGACCCCAGCGGCTTCGAGCACATCGGCGGCACCACTGTTGCTGCTCACTGAGCGATTGCCGTGCTTGGCGACTGAACCACCCGCGGCAGCCACCACAAAAGTGGAAGCTGTTGAAACATTAAATAGATTAGACTCATCGCCGCCGGTGCCGACTATATCTACTAGACCTTCACCGGAGACTTTAACGCCGGTCGCCAGTTCGCGCATCACTTCAACGGCACCGGCGATCTCATCAATGCTCTCACCCTTCATGCGCAGGGCAACCAGAAAACCACCAATCTGAGCTTCGCTAGCCATACCGGTCATAATCTGACGCATCACATCGCGCATCTCTGCAGCGCTAAGATTGTTACCCAGCACAACGGTTTCTAATGCTTGCTTGATATCCATGCTTAACCCTCGAGAAAATTATTCAGCAGGTCGTGGCCATGCTCGGTTAGGATTGATTCTGGGTGAAATTGCACGCCTTCGATAGGCAGCGTTTTGTGACGCACCCCCATAATTTCATCGAGACTACCATCTTCATTCTCTGTCCAAGCGGTAATTTCAAGACAGCTGGGCAGACTGCTCTGCTCGATCACCAAGGAGTGATAACGAGTGGCTTCAAAGGGATTGGTTAATTCGGCAAACACGCCACTATTGCTATGGTGCATGGGCGAAGTTTTGCCGTGCATCACCTGCTTGGCGCGGACAATTTTGCCACCAAAGGCCTGGGCAATACTCTGATGGCCAAGGCAGACGCCGAGAATAGGCAGGCGACCGGCAAAGTGAGTGATCGCCTCTACCGAAATTCCCGCTTCGTTGGGTGTGCAGGGCCCAGGTGAGATAACAATTTTTTCCGGTGCCAGGCGCTCAATATCGGCAATGCTGATTTCGTCGTTGCGGTAGACCTGGACATCGGCCTTTAGCTCGGCGAGATACTGGACGATGTTGTAGGTGAACGAGTCATAGTTATCGATCATTAAAATCATTTCGACTCTCCAGGGGCTTTCTCGCAGACCATGGCTGCTGCGCGCATTAGCGCTCGGGCTTTGTTATTGGTCTCTTTCCACTCCAGCTCGGGTACCGAATCAGCAACTACGCCAGCTCCGGCCTGAACATGCAGCATATTGTCTTTGATCACCGCGGTGCGGATGGCGATGGCGGTATCCATATTGCCGTTCCAGCCGATATAGCCCACTGCCCCGCCGTAGATATTACGTTTCACTGGTTCGAGTTCGTCGATAATTTCCATGGCGCGAATTTTCGGTGCACCGCTCAAAGTACCGGCAGGCAATGTTGCCTTAAGCACTTCTAGGGCGCCCATATCATCGGTC
>CAJQJT010000388.1 GCA_905478725.1 uncultured Pseudomonadales bacterium | reverse complement strand
CTCCATATAGAGGCTTACATCACCAAAAATCCACACATAGATCGCGGTGCTGAAAAACGCGCAATACCAACAGAGGCTATTCTCTTTAATGGCGAGCACTAGGTAGGCGATAGCTAACACTACCGCCAGAGTCTCAAGATTGACCCAATCAAACATCTTTTATAGCGCCTCGTAACCGGGGATAATTTTTGCCACATAGACCGCCATATTAAACTCCAGATAACAGGCGGCTATAGTCTCCTGCACAGCGTTCATGGCGTGCTTATATTCACCCTGCACCACTGTACTGGTTGGAAACGTTGTGACCTTTAAATCATCAAACTGATTAATTCTTTCAATGAATCCATCAATGGGAGGAATAAATTCCTCCCGGTTGGGGTACATGCTGATATCAATCGTAACCTGCATATAAAGCTCCTTTTACTCTGCTAAGTTAAAAATCGTATTTGCCGCTGATGCCAAAAACCCTAGGTTCTCCGAGCTGAGTATAGGATTCAGCTATCCAACCATTATTGGGGTTATTGCCAAAATAAAAGCCGCGCACAGCATAATCTTTATCCGCTAAATTTCTTCCCCAGAGGGACAAAGTCAAGGGGCCCTGCTGGTAGTTAAACTTCGCATGAAGTAACTCATACGCACTGGATTGCTGATTGTGGCTATTGGAAAAATAGAAACTATCCTTGCCATCCATCTGCACTGTCAATGAATAATGATCCATAAACCTATATGCCGCACCGACATTGAACTGATACTCAGGAGCATGAGCCTGGTCGCGACCCGCTTGATCTAAAGGCTCCTTATCAACATCTAAGGCCACTAAATCACCCAGCTTGGAATGCAGTAAGCCCAAAGCAGCAAAAACGCGAAATTGCTCTGTTATCTGCCAGTCGGTCTCTAGCTCAATTCCGTAATTGTTACTGCCATCGACATTGGCTCGGTAAGAGGTCCAATTGCCGGTAGTAATTTCCAGCGCCAATTTGGCATGCATATTCTGGCGATCGATATAAAAAGCCGTGAGATTAACTGCCAGAGAAGCATCCAAGTAGCTACCTTTTAACCCCAACTCATAGTTCAGCGCTGCCTCATCTTCATAGGTTAACTGCTCATTGAGAAGGGCTATGGTGGCCGCATCGCCACTAACCAGTGCTTTACCAAAGGCGTCTGTATTGAGCCCCCCAGTCTTGTAACCCTGACTGACGGCACCGTAGATCATCACATCGTCACTCACCAAGTATTGCAAACTGAGCTTACCGCCAATCAAGTCATCCTCTAATTCGCCGACGACACCAAAGCTATCAAAGTAGTCATTTTCAAAATGCTCAAAACGGCTGCCTAGCGACAGTAGCCACTGTTCGCTGAGCATCCAATCTAACTGGCCATAGGCGGCATAGCGACTGCTATCAAAGCTGCTGATCAGACCATCAGTCCAGGCACCATAATAATCGGCATCCTCTCTATAGCTGAGATTCACTTCGCGCTCATAGGCATAAATGCCTGCAACCCAGCTAGCACCTCCAAGAATTTCGCTACCAGGCTTGGAGAGGAATCTCAGATCAATACTGTTGGCTCGGCGGTCACGAACATTATTTTCAAAACCTCTCACCCCGACCGTGTCAAAATCCGACCAGTCCCAATCAAACCCATATTCCAGATTTGACCGCTCCGTGGTCACCTGAGCTTTCAGGGTATAAGCATCAGAACCTTCCCAGGTTGCCAGTATTGAAAGGGCAGTTGATTCCTGGCGATCATGGCCAGGTGCATCAGAGCGTGTAACTCTGCTATTGCTGAGGGAAAAGGCATCATAGCCATTGTCAGCATCTATATAGACTGCAGTAAAATCAACATTCAAATCAGCAGAAGCCGTCCAGCGCACCTTAACCCGTGCTGACAACTCATCGATATTGTTGCTGTCATCACGCTGTAAAAAGGTATTTTCAATATAGCCATCGCTGGTATTTTTATTGATCGCGATACGACCTAACAGCTGACTATTTAACGGGCCACTAAAAACAACACCCATACTCTGCGCGTCATAGTTCCCTGAACTGATATCGACCCTCCCTTCAAACTCCTCCGTGGGTGCCGCAGACTGTATGTAGATAAGCCCTGCCATAGCATTGGAGCCGAACGTGGTTCCCTGAGGGCCACGTAAAACCTCGACCTGGTCGACATCATAAATACCACCTGCCAAGCCAAGGTTACTGAAGTCAACTCCGTCGACAACGAGCCCGACTGACGAATCTAAAGGCTCTTTGAATTGGCTACGCTCGCCAACACCTCTAATCTGAAAAAAGCGCCCGCGGGATGCACCTGCAGCACTATTCACATTAGGCGCTAGATTCAGAACATTTTCTAGATGCTGGGCGGCTCGACTTTCCAGCTGCCCTTTGGACAAAACAGTTAAACTCGAGGTGGCAGATTGGGCCGTGGAATCGCGAAAATCAGAGAAGACAACAATCTCTTCAATTCCAGGATCAGCCATCGCAGATACAGACAAAACCAACAGAGCAAAGACGCTGGCAAACAGTGTGAGTATGGGTGTAATTATTTTAGAGCAATTCATATAGAGCCTCAGTAACAAAATTAAACGTTAAGGAGACCCGGAAACAAATGACGAAGAAAGGTGACAATCAAGAACTCCTATTCCTACGCCGGCATAATCCGGATCAGGTTCAAAGGGTGCTTCTCAGGCCACTAAAAATGGCCGCCCCTTAGGATAACGCGGGCATCATAGCACCGCGATTGAGCAAGAACTATCAGCTATAGATATTTTTCTATGACTGGCAGAAAACCTCCATTAAGCTTGAGATACATCATGTTCTAGCCATTCCATCGGCTATAAAAATATTACACCGTAAAAGCGAGAATCCGACTCAGCTCACAGAGCGAGCGGCCGGACTGCTCGCGAAGATCGGCAAACACCTGCTCCACCAGACGTAAATCTCTCTGAGCAGTAGGACTAAATTTCTTCATAAAACCCTGATTAACCAGAGCATCGCAGACATCATTGGTTAACATAAAGGTATCTTTACCCATACTGCGCAACATTCCCGGGCCTGAATTGCCCCCCAGACGCGAGCCATTTTTTTTCAGCTCTAGCCATAAACCAACAATATCAGTCTCTGGCCAGTCAGCAATAAACTGACCAAAACTGCCGTGGCTGTGCTGCCTATCCAGCACATAAGTGGCGTTGTGTCGCACCGAAACAATTTTGGTGAAGTTGCGCACGATACGGGTATCTTTGCCCAACTCTTCAAGCTTTTCATCGCTGTAATGAGCGATGGCGAGAGGGTTGAAATTAGAGAAAGCCTCTTCAAAGCCGGGCCACTTATTATCAATCACCCGCCAGACGAAGCCGGCGCGGAAAACACAGCGGGTAATCATCGACAGATATCGATCATCCCCCTGGGCAGCCAACTGCCCAGGACTTTTCGGACGCGGCAGGCTGGCTTCCAGATTATCGACACCGCCACGGTTCTTAGCAGCCAATTGGTAGAGATTTTTATAGGTTGTTTTCACTGTAAATACCTGTGGCGATTAAATGTTAACGGGCTCTCAAGGAAACCGAGATACTATCTTAGCGGCCTTGACCTTCATGGGAGGCGCTGTTCAAGAATTCATTCTGCAAGATAAGTCTGAACCTAGGGTACGGACAGCGTCAGCCCTTAGATTAACCAACAAACTCGATGACAATCCCAGCGACAATCAACAACAGTAATATGCCAAACACCTTGTTCAGCCAAGGACCACTCTTTTGATAGCGGGCTAGAGCAGCCGGCTGAGATATCACTACCGCCACCAGCATATACCATAGCGCATCCACAGTTCCGGCAATCGCCGCCATAAGCAGCTTGACCCAAAGCTCACTATCAAGACTGACAAATTGACTGAACAGTGCGCTAAAGAAAAGCAGTATTTTCGGATTGATCAGGGCGATCAAAAAACCATCGCGAGCAGCAGCCCATTTTGATTTGGTTACCTGTGCCCTACCCGAGCTATTGCTAGAGCCTTTGTTGGAGTCTTGATTAAAAGGCTGCTTGGGAGTGGCAGCGAAAAGCAATTTGAGGGCCATCCAGGTTAGATAAACGCAGCCGCCAAGTTGCACCAGGTTAAAGGCACCAGCATAGCGGCTCAACACTACAACCAGGCCTAAAGCCGTCAGCAGCGCAAATGTCCCTATGGCCAGTCCATGAGCTAGAGCTGAAATAATCCCGGCAAGACGCCCTTGGTTTACAGTTATGCTGCCGATCACGGCCAAACTCGGACCGGGAGACATAGCCCCCAAGAGGCAGGCCAGTGTCATCGACAACCAAAATACAGCGTCCATAAATACCTTTGTATTATTGCTTAAAAGCTCTTTTATACAGAATTGAGTGGGCAAAGCAAACCCACCGGAAACTAATACTAAAGTATTAGCACCTCCGAGCTATTCCAAAAGTGAATAGAATTCATAAGAATAGCCAATGAAGCTCAATGTCTGATAATAAAAAAATAAACGAGATGCCCTGTGCCTAACCATAAGTTAGAGATTAATAATAGAAAGCAGATTAACGCTGAGAACCTTGAAAAGAAATTTGATGCGGGGCTTGGCGATTTTATAGAATTATTGAATTCGGTTGGTATTGGGGAAAAAAGTAAATTAATTGATTCTCTGGACAGACTCAGCGAGGAAATAGCTGCTGAGCGTTAAAAACTGAAGCTGGAACTATAAGCGACGATATTCCAGACTGTCTACTAGGCTGCCTACTAGACAGTCTAGTAGACAGTCTAGTAGGCCCATCTGTTATTCCTCCGCAGGTAATTCAACAAACACTGCAACCTTGCAGGCTATCAGTCTTCATTAAATTTTTCAGAAACCTGATTAAATAATGTCTTCCGTTCGGCCTTAGACAACCCGAGTATTCTATTGAATACATCTTCGATGGCCTTTGGGTCTCTCTTCGCCGATTTCTGAGCAGCGGAGCTGCTATAGAGCGACTCTAAGGGCACACCAAAGTAGTTGGCGATACTAATCATTGAGTCACGCCGTGGATCTTGGGTGACCTGACTAAGGATGCGATTAATTGTCGGCTGAGGAACTCCAGTGGCTCGAGATAGCCCGCTCTGGGAAATTCCTTCCTGCTTCATTAACCTTGCTAATTCTGTACACATAGATTCCCTCATTCAGCGAGTATGACCTGCTTTACTATCCATTGATGTATTGTTTTTAGTCGATTCTTCGAGACTTTTCCAGTTTCTTAATAACAACTAAAATCATCATTTATATTTAAATATCAATAGCCTGCAAAACATCAGGCCTATCGGTAATAATTCCATCAACGCCTAACGCCATCATGTCTAACATCTTTTGCGGATCATTAATCGTCCACACATCTACCGCCAAGTTAAGTTCGTTTGCCGCCCTAATTAATGACCTAGAAACCAGTGGTACGCCATAGTATTTAAATGGCAGTTGTACCGAATAACCAGGGGCCCTATAAAGATGCCCAAGACCCAACCAACTCAACAGAACAAATACTCGAGCCTCCTCTTCTCCAAGGGAAGTCGGGACCTCCGGGCAAGCCTGACGAAAATTCTGTAATACAGAAGAGTAAAAAGAACCCACAAGGACCTGATCCTGTAACCCATAAGCCAGCACCAACCGACAGAGCTGAACACCGGTCTCCATGTCATCGGGTTTTAATTCAATTAAAAAGCGCCTATCCGGCAAGGTTGTAAAAAATGACTCAAGGGTAGGGATACGGATGCCATCAAAAGCTGGCTTGTCTGGGTAATCACCTTCATGAAACCCCACGTCGAGGGTTTGCAGTTCGACCAGGGTCTGCTCTGCAATTAGGCCGCGACCATTAGTGGTCGCGTCAACGGTGGCATCATGCCTAACCACAATTATGTTATCCAGAGTTAAATGGACATCTAGCTCAATAATGTCGGCGCCAACGGCCACAGCATTAATAGCGCCCTCCAATGTATTGCCTGGCATCAGTTCGCGACCAGTGCCATGGGCAATATTATTGAAGCTGTAATTTTGGTAAAAAGGGATGGATTGCACAGGGCTATAGGCGGGAAGCATTAACAGCATTCCATAAACCAGCACCAGGCAACTTAGTAAAGAGAAAAAATTACGCATAAGGCTTATCGCACTATTCTGGCGCACTAGCTTAGTGCGCTAACCAATGCTGGCTCTGCAGCGAATAGAGCCAACCTATTCCGATACGAGTATAACCGAATGCATAAAGATATACCAATGTATCCTTTGCGCTGCAGAGCAATCAACCCAAATCGGTGGGTCTTAACTATTTTTTCGATTGGCAATTAGCTCATCGACCACAGCAGGATCTGCCAGGGTTGAAGTATCACCCAGACTGTCTAGCTCATTGGCCGCCACTTTACGCAGAATGCGTCGCATAATTTTTCCTGAACGGGTCTTGGGCAGCCCC
>CAJQJT010000387.1 GCA_905478725.1 uncultured Pseudomonadales bacterium | reverse complement strand
ATTCGCCACAAAAAACCATTAAGTTAGTGGGGTCTACGGGATTTGTAGATGATCCAAAGGCCTTGGTTCTGCCGCTGTACTTTGCATCAAAAGTAACACAATTGGCCTAGGCTGCCATGCTTGTGCGTAATAAAGGCCCTTATCGCAGATAAGGTATATCTAGAGCCTACCCCCAACGTGCACTCAACCTTCGAATCGTCTTAGCAAATTTAAACGCATGCTTAAAGATAAACTGAAAGTAGAGGCCAAAAGTCATTAAGAATAACGCAAAAGATATGGTTTCACTCTGGGGCCATACTCGCTCTATTAGAATACCGAATACGGCAAGAACCATTGCAACCAAAACAATCGCTATCAATGCCTGCCGTTGAGAAAAACCAGCGCGCATAAGAATATGGTGTAAATGTGTTCGATCCGCGTGAAAGGGGGATCTTCCTTTGCTGACTCGGCGAACCATAGTGCTGGCCATATCCATCAACGGAATAGCAACGAGCCAGAGTGCTGTTGCTGGTTGAATGACTGCATGCTTGCTTTGAGTAAAGTGGATCATGGCAATGGCGACGGCGCAGCCGAGAAATGTACTGCCAGCATCGCCCATAAAAATTTTGGTTTTGGAGAAGGGCCCGATTGTCAGATTGAATAGTAGGAATACACCTATAGATGTGGCCATGTAGGCGAGAAGAGCGACTTGGTTGTCTGGAGCCTCGCCGTTGGCTAATAGTAGTAGGCCGATCAGTGAGACAATCGTCAGTGAGCCAGCCAGGCCATCTATACCATCGACCATATTGTAAGCATTGCAGAGGCCGGTAATGGCTACCGCGGTAAAGGGAATGGCCACGAGTCCAAGATTGATGGCACCAAACCCAGTTAAATCCCCCAGATTCTGCACACTGGCCCCACCGATAGTCGCCAGTGTGACTCCGGCGATAAGCTGCATG
Organism: uncultured Pseudomonadales bacterium; assembly: GCA_905478725.1. Classification (GTDB taxonomy): domain Bacteria; phylum Pseudomonadota; class Gammaproteobacteria; order Pseudomonadales; family Porticoccaceae; genus HTCC2207. The sequence continues at coordinate 14,434 of CAJQJT010000387.1, read as the reverse complement.
GTCAGCCGATAGTAGGGGTGTACTGGATAGCGGTCATCTAGGGCGCCAATAAAGGTGATAAGGCCACAGATTAGGGCTATACCAACAAAGCTTTCGGGAAGATTGAGAAACATTACGGCACAAAATAGCACCGAAAGGTAGATTGAGATGCCGCCAACTAAGGGCACTGCACCAAGATGTTCTTTACGGCCCTGAGGGTGATCTAGCAGCCCAGTAGCGTGGGATATGGGGATTAGTAGTTTGGTAACGGCAAAGCTCAGCAGGGCAACGCCTGCGAGCGATGGTAGATATTGAATCATCTGTGGTGCTCCCTGAGTAACTCCATTTACAATTAACCCTGTTCTATAGAGACTCTTAGTCCCTCCTTGAACTCTTTGTAGGCACCTTTAGGATATTCTTATATATGCATCCTTAGTTGCTAATACGCAAATTATAAGACTTACCCTAACTGGTGACCTGTTGAAGTGCGTTCCATCCTAGAATTGCTCACACAACAGAGCAAGTATGCTCTTTTATTGCCGAGGGTTCTAGTTTTTCAATTCAGGCAAATGTAGTCCTGTGGGCATCTTGGCAAAGATCTACCCGCTATCCTGCTATCTCGATGGACTTTATAAAAAGGACTTTATAAAAAGGACGATATAAAAAGGGCCGTATAAAAAACGCAATAAAAAAGGGCTGCATCTCTGCAGCCCTTCTTAAATTTGGCTCCACCTCTTGGATTCGAACCAAGGACCCAATGATTAACAGTCATTTGCTCTACCAACTGAGCTAAGGCGGAATTGTCTGTTGTTGCGACAAGGCGGCATTTTAGGTGCCATAGAGGGCAGAGTCAACAATTTCTAGGCACTTAATTAGGGCTATTTCTAGCTTGTCTGCAAACTCTGGTCGCAGATCAATCTGGCTCTACTCTGAGCGTTATTACAGGTTTTGCCAGGCGTGGTATCCGTTGGCGATATATTTCACAGTCACAAGTCATTTGAATTCCTATAGGCTGTATAATCTCGGCTATCTTGACCCCAGGGTGGTCTGTTTATGGAAGGGAATTCATTTGCATCAGATTAATCGTATAAAGACCTGTTTGTTCACATTGATGTTGTTTATCGCTCAGTTAGGCATCGCAGAGCAGCAAGTGCCAATAGGGAAGGTGGTTGAGCAGCAGTTTACGCCATTGTTTAGCGAGGTTTCTGTCCAGCTATCGACGGATAAGCAGCGCTACCTGGCTGATCCAATGGCCTTTCAGGAGTTTATCGACCTGCAGTTGCGACCTCTCTGGGATATGCGATCTACAGCGAGGGCGCTAGTAGGGCCAGAGAATTTTAAGGCAATAACTGAGGCTCAGCGACAGGAGCTAGTGGATGCGGTGAGAAATACCATGGCTCGGTACGCATTTGAAGGCCTCGAAAAGTATTCTGGCCAGCAGTTCCGTATTGTCGATGTGGTGATTAATCAGCGTGCGCATATGGGCTGGGTGCAGGTATTGATGGAGTCGGCACTGATACCAGATATTGTTTTGGACGTATTGGTTAAACAGACTGACCCAGAACAGGGCACTTGGCAGGCGGTGGATATTCGCTTTAAAGGTATCACTTATGTCTCGGTTAAAAAGCATTCATTCCGCGAAACTATTGAAGAGCAGGGTATAGAGACATTGATTACTGATTTAAAGCGTAAAAATCGCGATTACTTTGCCGATATCTGTAGCAAAACTCAGAGCAGCGGCAGGGCGCCCTGCGCTCTGATCGCGGAATAGAGATGGCCGATATTCTGCCTATGCCACCATTGACCGTGGTCAGTGATTACTCCCCTGCAGGAGATCAGCCCGAGGCAATTAAAAAGCTGGTTCAAGGTCTCGAAAATGGCCTTTCCGCTCAGACCCTATTGGGTGTGACCGGTTCCGGTAAAACCTTTACCGTCGCCAAAGTCATGGAAGCCGTGCAGCGCCCCACTATTGTGATGGCCCACAATAAAACCCTGGCGGCGCAGCTTTACGGTGAATTCAAAAGTTTCTTTCCGAACAATTCAGTCGAGTATTTTGTCTCCTACTACGACTACTATCAGCCCGAAGCCTATGTGCCCTCGTCCGATACCTTTATTGAAAAAGACGCCGCTGTAAATTCCCATATTGAGCAAATGCGCCTGTCTGCCACCAAGGCACTGATGGAGCGCCGGGATGTGATCGTTGTTGCCACGGTGTCCGCTATCTATGGTCTCGGTGATCCCAAAGCCTACATGAAGATGCTATTACATCTATCCCGCGGCGAAAAAATTGATCAGCGAGATATTCTCCGGCGGCTCGCCGAACTGCAATACAAACGCAATGATATTGATTTCGATCGCTCCTCTTATCGGGTGCGTGGGGATGTGATTGATGTCTATCCAGCCGACTCAGATTATGAAGCACTGCGTATTGAGCTGTTTGACGATGAGGTAGAAAACCTCACCCTGTTTGATCCGCTGACCGGCGAAGTGCTGCGTAAAGTGCCGCGCTATACCGTCTATCCCAAGTCTCACTATGTGACGCCACGCCACACAGTAGTTGAAGCCGCGGATAAAATTATCGTTGAGCTGGATGAGCGTCTTACGCAATTGCGCTCTGTGGACAAGCTGGTTGAAGCTCAGCGCCTCGGCGAGAGAGTCCGCTACGATAGCGAAATGATGCGTGAGCTGGGTTATTGCAATGGCATCGAGAACTATTCTCGCTATCTCTCTGGGCGACCGCCAGGCGATCCGCCGCCAACACTGTTTGATTATCTGCCCGACGATGCGCTGCTGATTATCGATGAATCCCACGTCACAGTGCCGCAGATTGGTGGTATGTACAAAGGGGATCGGTCGCGCAAAGAAACGTTAGTTGAGTATGGCTTTAGACTGCCTTCAGCCCTGGATAATCGTCCCCTGCGCTTTGATGAGTGGGAGGGCCTGGCGCCACAGATGATTTTTGTCTCGGCCACACCGAGCCGCTACGAAGCGGCTAACGAAGGTCAGGTGGTTGAGCAGGTGGTGCGACCCACTGGACTTCTGGATCCCGAGATCGAAGTGCGTCCCGCACTCAATCAGGTGGACGATGTACTCTCCGAGATTCATCGCTGCGCCGCCGTCAATGAACGTATTTTGATTACCGTGCTGACCAAGCGCATGGCCGAAGATCTCACTGACTATCTTGCCGAGCACGGCGTTCGGGTGCGATATCTGCACTCAGATATTGATACTGTCGAACGAGTAGAAATTATCCGCGATCTGCGCCTTGGAGAGTTTGATGTACTGGTGGGTATTAACCTACTGCGAGAGGGCTTGGATATGCCAGAGGTTTCTCTGGTGGCGATTTTTGATGCTGACAAAGAAGGCTTTCTGCGTTCCGATACTTCGCTTATTCAGACTATTGGGCGCTCTGCTCGCCATGTACGCGGCAAAGCGATACTCTATGCCGACAAGATTACCGGCTCCATGCGCCGCGCCATCGATGAAACTGAACGTCGTAGGGCCAAGCAGATGGAGCACAATACACTGCATGGATTAACCCCTGTAGGTATCACCAAATCGGTGGCCGATATCATGGAGGGCGCTTACGCTGGGCAGGGTAAGACTAAGCGCGGCAAGAAGGTCGCTGAGGGTCTTGGTCGCTATGATATTGATGAAGCGCCGGTCGCAATCCGCGATATAGCCAAAGAGCTCAAGCGCCTTGATGAGAAGATGTATCAGCATGCGCGTAATCTTGAGTTTGAAGAGGCGGCTCAGGTACGTGATGAGATTGGCAAGTTGCGTGAGCGTAGTTTGGCGTCTTAGCCGGCGCTATAGCCTATTTCTTGCTGAGCACCATACTCTGTCATCTTATGCTTAGCCTGAGGATCTTCTGCTGACTAGATAAAATCCTCAGGCTAGGCTCAACGTAAAAAATTGGGATGTCCTCTCGGTTTATGCACTCAAAATTTCACTGATTCTTTCAAGACACCCTTCCATACTGCTGCGAATAAAGGTTTCAAACACTACAGGTGTAACAGCTGTTTCCCAAATCAGGCGGCAGCCATCTGCGTTGGCTATGATCTGCATGCTGGCATGGTGAGACTCCAGTGGCGCTGGGGTTTCAAAGCAGGAATACTCCATGGTCCGCTGCTCAGGGTCACGACTCAAAATTCTTTCTTTAATATCCCCTGCACCGGGTAGGGATAGTGAGCGTACTTCACCGTCAAATGTACAGCTGGCAGCGCCAGGGACCCAGTCGACTCGATCTGGTGTGCCGACTATGGCCCATAGTTGGTCTGCGGAGGCGTTGAATTGTTGGTCGAATTTTACTGACATGGTTAGGGTCCGTGGTTTTTTGTTGTTATGGTTGCGGAATCGGAAAGTGATATTAACTGATTGGCTTGGTGGCTGTCATTTTGAGCGCATGTTATAGATCTCGAGATCCCTCGTCGCTGCGCTTTGTCGGGATGACAAGGTAAGGTGGTAGGGATGAAGAAAATAGGCTGTTGCGAGCAAAACAGAAGGTGTCTTAAATATGTCACCTCGAACCTTACAGCTGTCGTCTCGAACTTTACCACTGTCATCTCGAACGCATGTGAGAGATCTCGAGATCCCTCGTCGCTCCGCTCTATCGTGATGCCAAAGTAGGAAGGGCGGGGCACTGAAAATAAAAAAGGCCACCTCTTACGAGGCAGCCTTATTTATTTTAGTGGCGGACCGGACGGGACTCGAACCCGCGACCTCCGGCGTGACAGGCCGGCATTCTAACCAGCTGAACTACCGGTCCGCATAAACTTTTAAAACTTGGTGGGTGGTACAGGGATTGAACCTGTGACCCTCGCCTTGTAAGGGCGATGCTCTACCAGCTGAGCTAACCACCCACTGAACGAGGGGCGCATTCTACCGAATTGGGATGGGCTGTCAAACCTTTTCTATCGCTATATACATATCTCTTCTGCGGCCCTAAGATACGCCCCAATATAGGCCAACCGAAAGCACAAAAATGCAGATTTACAAAGAGTTTAGTATCGAGGCAGCTCATCGCTTGCCGAATGTTCCCGAAGGGCACAAATGCTCGCGCTTACATGGCCATTCTTTTCTTGTGACTGTGACTGTGGAAGGTCCTGTTGGTGAACAGACCGGCTGGATAATGGACTTTGGCGATATTAAAGCGGCGTTTGCACCGATCTATGATCAGCTCGACCACCATTACCTGAATGATATTGAAGGGCTGGATAATCCCACCAGCGAAAACCTCGCTATCTGGATCTGGCAGCATCTCAAGCCTAAGCTACCATTGCTTAGTTGCATCACTATTAAAGAGACTTGCACCAGCGGTTGTGTCTACCGCGGCTAGTGTGCCTCTCGAGTGGCTTTAGCCGCTCTATTAGCATCAGTGAGATCCCAAACCAGTACCAACAGCATCAGGCTGATAGGTATGGTGCACAGCAGTAACATCTGCTGCCAGCTAATCAAGTTGAGCGCCCAGCCAGCAGATAGAGATGCCAGCGCTTGCAGTGAAAATACTGTGGAGTCATTGAAGGCCTGGGCCTTAAACCGATCTGATTCTTTATAGCTGGTAGGCAGTAGTGCAGTGCCAGCGACGAAGAGAAAATTCCAGCCCACACCCAGCAGTACCAACTGCAGCCAGAAACCATTGACGCTGATATCGTAATAGCCGATGCCAATGGTGGTTCCGTAGCAAGCCAGTCCGGCCGTCATCAATCCTCTAATGCCCAGCCACTTGAACAGCAGTGGCGCTATCAGTGAAGGCAGAAACATCGCCGCAATATGACTTTGAATTACCCACTTGGTATCCACCAGAGAATGACCGTAGGTATGGTGCATGCTGATTGGCGTACCGGTCATCACAAATGACATTACCACGAAGGCCACTGCGCCACTGGCTACCGAGAGAACGAATCCACGGCCGCGCAGAATGGTTCGCAGTGAGCCTGCGGCAATGAGCTTGCTGGTGGTTTCAATCTGGGCTGGTTTATAGATGCTTAATAGTAGTGCGCCACAGGCAATGGACAGAGCCCCTAACCAGAATGATCCCTGATAATCCACGGCGGTCATATGAGCGCCCAACACGGCCAACTCTGGGCCAACAAAAGCCGCCAGAATACCACCGAGCATCACTATTGATGCCGCGCTGGCACCAGACTCAGGTGCCACAGACTCCATGGCGGCAAAGCGCACCTGTTGCAGTGCGGAATTGGTGGTGCCGAGTAGAACTGAGGCTAGGCAAAACAGGCTAAAGCTACGTAGCTCCAGGGCTATGCTGGCCATGGCGCAGGCGATCATGCCAAGTCCCATGAAGGCCCAGAGCCCGTGTTTGCGGCCTAAGCGTTGCATCACCGCTGTGGCTGGCACAATACCTGCTGCAGTGCCGCAAATGGTCAGTGCCAGTGGCAGCGTCGCCCATTCTGCGGCCGGTGCTAATTCACTGCCCACCAGGCTACCCACGAGAATCATTAGCGCCATAATCGACGCTGCCAGCGCATTACTAAGGGTTAGAATCCAGACATTGGTGAAGCCATTCGCTGTGGTGATTTGCATGCTGTTCTCGTTGCTGAAGAATGATTAACTAATGAGAAGGGTCCCGAATACTAATCTTAGTCAGTTTTCTAGCTAGGCCTTTTAGACTGAGGCCTTGCCATTAATTGGCGTAGATTTACGGGTAGATATTAAATAATTGTGTTGAGCTTAGCATGTACCCAATCTCGTGGGGATTCTGTTGCTATTTTATTTGGCGTCTTGATTGGTCATTCGTGTGTTCTTTATCTGGCCCCTCATTTTGCCCTTTATTTTGCCCTTTATTTAGTTCTCTATTTAGTTCTCTATTTAGCTCTTTATCTACTTTTGCCTGTTTGGTCCCGATATTAGTTTGGTTTTTACTTCGCGAATAAAAAATCATTGATACAGAAAAGGCGTGACGTTATGAATAATATTACAAAGCCAACGGTTGCAGAAATTGTTTGCGATCATATTCTTAATAATCAGGTGGTAGTGGTTGATGCAGTGGATGCCTCCATGTCCCTCGATAAATTAAATATTGATTCATTGGAAAAAATTTCTTTATCTATGGATCTTGAAGAACATTTTAATATTGATGTTTCCGATCAGCAGATTGAGGCCTTTGTTACCATTGGTGACATTATTGATCATATTCAGCTAGTGCTCACTACCCAGCCTTCACTGGAGGAGCTAGCTAACATTCAGTGCTCAGATGCTGACCAACTTGAGTCAGAATCCAGTGATAGCTAGCAACGCCGAAGGTTCAGTGCCTAGCCTGTCTTAACTGCTGTATACTGCCGGCCTCTATCTGTACCCACTGTTTACATTCAATATTGATGTTGAGTAAGTTGGGTTATCAATAATTTAAAGCGCGGTTAATAAAATGGCACAGGTTGGTAGGTTTAATAAATTAGAAGTGATTAAAGAAGTCGATTTTGGCGTTTATTTGGATGGCGGCGAACTGGACAGCATCTTACTGCCTCAGCGCTATGTGCCAGAGGGTTGCGAGCTCGGCGACTGGGTTGATGTGTTTCTCTATTTTGATTCTGAAGATTTATTGATCGCCACCACTGAAACCCCAAGGGTCGAGGTGGGCCGCTGCGAAATGCTCAAAGTCATAGATATCAACAATGCCGGTGCCTTTATGGACTGGGGGTTACCGAAAGACCTGTTGGTACCTTACAGCGAACAACTCAAACCTATGGAAGTGGGCTATTCCTACGTGGTCTATGTATTCCACGATCAGGATAGCGACCGTATCGCTGCATCGACTCGCCTGCAGGACTACCTTGCCGAAGAGTCAGTGTGGGTTAAGCCGCGTCAGGCAGTTGAATTGTTGATTGCTGGACGTACAGATCTGGGCTACAAAGCGGTGATCAACGACCAGTATCTGGGGCTTATATTTCGCGATGACGCATTTAGACCACTAAAGGTCGGTGAGCGTTTGCCGGGCTTTATCAAGAATATTCGTAGCGATGGCAAGATTGATTTGGTGATTTCTCAGGGTACTTTGCAGGGCGACCATGATTTGGGTGAGCAAATTGTTGAAAATTTACGTGCATCTGGTGGCGTCTCTACACTGACGGACAAAAGCGAGCCAGACGAGATATACCGTACCTTTAAGGTGTCTAAGAAAAAATATAAACAGGCGTTGGGCTCACTTTATAGAAGCAAAAGAATTTTATTGAGTGCAGAAAAAATTCAGCTGGTTGATTAATTCTATTTTTTTAATACAGCGTCTCAATAATCATATTGCCATAGTTTAGACTGCTATAAACGTCTGTCGCAGTGCTGGCCGAAAGGCCAGCACCTCTGATTTTGCTGATTAGCTGTGCTATCATCACTCCGTGTTTATGTAACACAGCTTGATTTACAGGCCTCTTAGGCCTTTCTTATAAAAATCTAGGCCTTAGAGCTTAGTGATCAAAATTAGTTTAAATGGATTTAAAGTTAACATTAATGTCTCTCTCTTCAGTGAGGGTGACATATTGGAGTTATTGACTAAAAACGCGATATCCGAAACGGTTTTGGAATTGCGGAGAAAAAATTCATTTTACGGGGAGTTTCAGTATGTATAGAAATAACAGACTTAGTTTGGCGGTTTCGATTGCCATGGGTGCTTCATTTGCAGGTATGGCAAATGCAGCGATTGAGGAGGTTATAGTAACAGCAACTAAAACCTCTGCCAGCACTCAGGATATTGCAGTAGCGGTTTCTGCAATTACTTCAGAAAAACTGGACCAGATGGGCGTTGCAAATTTCGAAGACTATCTAATTCAGCTTCCCGGTGTCACTGCCGGTGGTAGTGGTCCTGGACAGAACACAATTTATATTCGTGGTGTAGCATCGACTACGCCTAACCTGACAACTGCTGGTGTAGCCGGTTTGGCTCCTAACGTAGCACTTTATCTAGACGAACAGCCGCTCTCGCAGCCTGGCCGTAATCTGGATGTCTACGCAGCCGACATGAACCGTATCGAAGTACTTTCTGGACCGCAGGGCACCTTGTTTGGCGCCAGCTCGCAGGCCGGTACAGTGCGTTTGATCACTAACAAGCCAGATCCCACCGATACTTATGGTCGCGTTAAAGTTGGTATCTCTAAGACAGCTCAAGGCGAGGCTAGCAACAGTATTGAAGCCATGTTCAACATGCCGGTTAACGACAAGTTAACAGTTCGTGGTGTTGTCTATCGCGATGATCAAGGTGGTTATATTGATAACGTACAGGGAACCGTCAGTGCTCTTGAGAGCGCCCGTTTCCGTGAGTCAGGCACTATGCGCTCGAATGGCGTTGCAGTATCTGATCTGCGTGCAGGTTTCCAGACTCAGACTTACATTGATTCTATTCAAGGTCTGTCTTATCAGATGAATCGAGTTCCTTTAGATCCAACTGATCCTGCAAGCTACGCGTTGGTTGATTTCCAAGATGCTGATAACAGCGCTTTGGTTGAAGATGATTTCAACGATGCAATGTATGAAGGCTTTAGGCTCGGTGCGCTGATTAATCTCAACGAAGATTGGTCTCTGCTATTGGGTTATGGACATCAAGATTTAGAAACTGATGGTGTGTTCCAGGCTGATCCCAACCTTGGCACAGATAGCCCATCTGTACAGCGCTTTAGCCCAGATACCTTGGAAGATTCCTTTGACAACGTCAACTGGAAGCTCGAAGGTCGTATTGGTGAGCTAGACATCGTTTACGCTGGTGCCTATACCAAGCGTGAAACGGATCAGGTAGTTGATTACACTGATTACCTGTTTGTTGGTCAGTATCTTCCTTACTACATCTGTGACACTACAGTGACCTATCCTGAATATAACTATTACAACCCTGGTTATGCTTCGAATATTCCTGCCGGCACTTGCTACGCTCCAGATACCTATGTGGAAAGCTACAGCGAAACGACCGTCAGCACTCATGAGCTGCGCTTTACTACAGACCAAGATAAGTCTATCCGCGCAACTGGTGGTGCTTTCTACAGCGACTTGGAACTTCAAGAGCGCGTAAACTTCCGCTACCCAGGTATGACTCAAGCTAACTTCTGGAATCTATATGACGGCGCAGACGCACCGTTAAACATGCCTTTCGACGATGGCTTCCTGTCCCAGACCGGTGCTTTTGAGCGCGATACCATTTTCCGAAATGATATCAAGCGTACCGATGAGCAGGTTGGTGTTTTTGGTGAAGTAACTTTTGATCTAAACGACGAGTTCTCCTTAACTGCAGGTGCTCGCTGGTATGACGTTCGTGTTGATATGGAAGGTGGTGCCAACTCTTCATTCGGTAATTTCTTCCAAGGTGTAGACGTTGACGCATTCGGTACTAATATCACCGATCTGTACGACGGTGATGGCAAGCTGACCTTTATTGGTGACAGTAAGCTAGCGACTCGAATCACATTTGAAGAGGGTGTAACCTTTGATGAAGTTAAAGCGGCTTTAACTGCTGCTGATAGCTTTAGTGTTGGTCGTGGCTCTGTAGCCAATGCGCCCAATGCGATCAGTGATGTCGAAATCACTGGTATCCTCAACGCACTGAAAGCACCAGATGAAGCTAAGACTAGCGGTACTATTGTTAAAGCGACATTGAACTGGACGCCAAATGAAAACGTGCTGTTTTACGGTACTTATTCCGAAGGCTTCCGTCCTGGTCTGTTGAACCGTCCTGGTGGCGCATCTAATGCTGCTGGTTACACTGTGCCGTTTGAGCTGATGACCGACGAAGTAACCAACTATGAATTTGGTTGGAAAACTGACCTGTTAGACGGCCAGTTGCGCTTCAACGGTAGTGCGTTCTTTGTGGAAATCGAAAATCTGCAAACAACAATCTTCGATCCTTCGATTGCTAACCTGTTCTTCTCAGATAACGCAGCAAACGCCGAAGTGACTGGTGTAGAAACTGACTTTATCTTGGCACTGGATTCGCTTCAGGGTTTGACTATTAGTGGTGGCATGTCGATCTTAGACACTGAGATCACTAAGGTTCTAACGCCAACAGACGACGTTGTTAAGGGCGATTCACTAGCTTTTGCTCCTGAATTCCAAGCCAATATACAGGCGCGTTATGAATGGGCTCTGTCTTCTGGCTTTATTGCTCACGTGATGCCGCATGTTGCACACTCTGCTAAGTCTTATAGTGATATCATTCGCATGAACCGCGATGAGATCCAAGGCTGGACTATGATGGGTCTGACTGCCGGTGTAAGTAGTGAGACTTGGGGTGCCGAGTTGTTTATCGACAACCTAACGGATGAGCGCGCCGAACTGTCGCGTAACTTCGTTAATGATAGAGAGCGTGTTTCATACGCAAGACCCCGCACCATGGGAATGCGTCTGACTTACAATTTCTAATTTAAAGTAGTCAAATGTTAAATCTATATGCCCCGTTTAGGGGCATATTTTTGCCTGAAGGAAATGTATTTTGAAGCAGCAAGACAAGATCCAGATTGAACAGTTGATGCGTGACAAACGCTTTGATGATGCACTTGTAGCCTTAGCCGCGATCTTTGAAACCCAGACTAGCAGTGTTGATGCTTTTTACTACAGCGCAGTTTGCCTTAGGTACCTCAATCGATTCGATGAAGCTCTGGAGCAATTACAGGCGTTGAGGAAGATTGCGCCAAGTTACGGTCGTGGGCTTCAGGAGGAGGGACATATTCATCGTGCCCAAGGTAATTTAAGGCAGGCACTTCACCTCTATACTCGCGCCACCCACGCTAACCCCTCACTGCAGGGAAGTTGGCGCGGACAGATTGAGATACTACTTAAGCAAAACAGAGAACCTGAGGCGCTTAGGTTAAAGCCCCACTTAGAGCGGGTTTTGAAAATGCCTCCGTCGTTAATTGCGGCAATGGACCATATAGCCCAAGGCAAACTCTCAAATGCTGAAGATCTATGTCGCGACTTTTTAAAGCAGCGTCCACACCATGTAGAGGCCATGCGGCTTCTGGCGGAAGTGGGAATGAAGTTAAACATACTTCACGACGCCGAATTTTTGTTGGAAAGTGCGCTTAAGTTGGAACCGGAAAATGACCTATTGCGAGTCGACTATATTGAAGCCCTGCGCAAGCGCCAAAAGATTGAGGCGGCTCACGCAGAGGTGCTGACACTCTATAAAGACAACCCTGGCAATGTCCATTTTGAATCATTATATGCAGTCTTATGTATGCAGATGGGGGACTATGACAAAGCGCTGGAATTGTTTGATAGTGTGCTTACCAAAATTCCGGGAGACCCGGTAACCCTGACATCAAAAGGGCACGCCCTAAAGACTCGTGGCAATACCCCCGAGGCGATTGCGTCCTACAAAAAGGCCACTCAGAGTAGTGTCGCCTATGGTGAGGCCTGGCATTCTCTGGCCAACCTGAAAACGGTTAAATTTAACGATGAAGATATTGGCAAAATGCTCGCTCAGTTAGAGGGCGATGACTTGAAGTTTATGGATCGGGTCTATATTAATTTTTCACTGGGTAAAGCCTTTGAAGATGCGGAAAAGTTCGATCTGGCCTTTAGCCATTACGCCGCGGGCAACAAAGCCAAAAAAGCCCAGAGTCGCTACTCTGCACAGCAGATGACTGATGAGTTTAATCAGCAAAAACAAGTCTTTAGCCCTGAGTTTATCAGCGCTGCCAAAGATTCTGGACACAGTGCAGCTGATCCAATTTTTGTGGTCGGTTTACCCCGTGCCGGTTCGACCCTATTAGAGCAAATACTGTCCTCTCACAGCCAGGTGGACGGCACGCTTGAGTTGCCCAATGTTCTGTCCCTGGTCAATGAACTGCGGAGAGGGGGCAACATGACCGGGGATAATTTATACCCGAGTATTTTGGAAACCCTTGATAACAGCAAATACCGTGAGTTTGGCGAAACCTATATTGCCGATACTCAGGTTCATCGTCAGAGCGCGCCATTTTTTATCGACAAGATGCCGAATAATTTCAGGCATATTGGTTTGATTAAATTGATGCTGCCGAATGCCAAAATTATCGATGCCCGTCGTCACCCCTTGGGCTGCTGTTTTAGTGGTTATAAGCAGCTGTTCGCTGAAGGCCAAGCCTTTAGTTATGACCTTGCTGATGCTGGAACCTACTTTCGTGACTATGAGTCATTGATGGATTTTTGGCAGGAGGCCTTTCCCGAGCAGATATTGCATGTGCAGTATGAAGATGTGGTTAATGACTTTGAAGCTCAGGTGCGGCGAATTTTGGACTACTGTGGATTGCCCTTTGAAGAAGCCTGCATGAGTTTTTATAAAACTGAGCGTGCGGTGCGAACGCCATCTTCCGAGCAGGTACGTCAGCCGATCTACCGCGGTGGCATAGATCAGTGGAAAAACTTTGAAGCCTATCTGGATCCATTGAAAGAGGCCTTGGGTCCAGTGTTGGATCGATACCCCAGCTAATCTAAGTCATTGGACAGTGAGAAAAGCGTAAACAAAAATAATCTAGATTAGTGGGAGTGCAATATGTCTGACGCAGTAGCAAACGAAGTAGTAATGACTGAAGTTGAAATTCAGCAGCTGGTAGAACGATGTTTAACGGCCAATGGCTGTAACGCAGACAATGCTGCGGCACTGGGACGCACCATCGCCGCAGCCGAGAGAGATGGCAGCGCCTCCCACGGTTTGTTCCGCATGCCCGGCTATATAGCCTCCCTGCGCAGCGGCAAGGTCAATGGCAATGCAGTGCCAAGCGTCACCCGTATCTCCCCTGCAGTGGTCAAGGTGGACGGTGATCACGGCTATGCGCCACTGGCCCTGGAAAAAGGTCGTGAAGCCCTAATCGAAGCTGCTCGCGAGAATGGCATCGCTGCCATGGCCCTGGTCAATGTACATCACTTCGCCTCGCTGTGGATTGAAGTAGAGCCGATTGCCGAAGCTGGGTTAGTGGCTATGGCTTTTACCACCTACAAGCCCGCTGTGGTTCCCGCTGGCGCCAAAGAGCCTTTATTCGGTACCAACCCCATGTGCTTTGGCTGGCCTCGTGGAGACAAGCCGCCACTGGTGTTTGATCAGGCCTCTGCGTCCATGGCCCGTGGCGAAGTGATGATCGCCGCCCGCGATGGACATCCGGTGCCCATGGGTACAGGTGTAGATGCTGATGGCAATCAGACTACAGACGCACAGAAGATCATCGATGGCGGCGCACTGCTGCCCTTTGGTGGCCATAAGGGTTCGACCATTGCCATGATGATTGAGCTGTTGGTGGCTGGGCTTACCGGTATGGACTTCAGTTATGAAGCCCAGAAGAATGACAATAACGATGGTGGTCCACCGAATGGCGGAGAGTTTATGCTCGCCATAGACCCCAATCGTTTTGGCGATGCCGAGGGCTGGTTAAACCACTCAGAGGAGTTCTTAGAACGCTTGGCAGGGATGGAGGGAGCTCATATACCGGGCAATCGCCGTTATGCCAACCGCGCGAAAAGTGCTGCTGAAGGGATTACAGTGAGTGCA
>CAJQJT010000386.1 GCA_905478725.1 uncultured Pseudomonadales bacterium | reverse complement strand
TATTTAATATTGGCTGTGCGGTGGGTGCGCTTCAGGTGGTTGCAGACGGTGTTTATATTGTTATGAGTGGTCAGGTTTTTGCGGCTGATCAGGTGGTTAAGAACCGCGCTGAACATCGATTTGAGACGGTTGGTTAGTTACAAAACCGCGCCTTACTTATTGTCATCCTTACAGGGCCCCCATATTGTCATCCCGACAGAGCATAGCGACGAGGGATCTCGGTTTAATTTTGGCAGCTAAGGGGTGGCTTGAGTGCTGGGTGCGAATAGACCCTGACCATACCCTCGCGATCGGTCCCATGGATGCCATCATTTTCAGCGTTCGCACAACTCGCTGGCGCTCAAACAAGTGCTCTCTCTTTCTGAAAATAATGGCACCCATAAGCGGGCCCTGATTGATCGCAAGGCTATGCCCAGGGGCTATCTTGATTATTGCAGTGAAGTCGAGAATGCTATTGGGTTATCTTGCACCATTATCGTTAATGTCATTCCGACAGAGCATAGCGGCGAGGGATCTCTAAGTCTTATTCGCAGGTCTCAAAGGCCAATCCCGAATGAGCTTCCAATCGCTCCAGTAGCGCATTACCCATAGCCACTGAAGGGGTGAGAAAGCCACCTGCACGATCTTCTTTCTTAATATCCAGCGCCAGGCAGAGTCCCGCCTGACCGAGCATTTTCGCCGTTGAGCCATAGCCGGGATCGCGGTCACCAGTCACTTTTACAGTAAGCTGATTACCCTGGTCATCACGGCCGTGAACACGCACATCAAAATAGCCATTCAACTGTGCTTCTGGGCTGGGACCTTCACCAGGAGCTGGCAGGACAAACCTTTCCAGCAGGGCTCTGGTGGGGCTGAAGTAAAGACCTACACCCAGCATGCCAAAGGCCACTGTCGACATCAGGGCACCAATGCGCCCCTTTAAACCCTTACCGGTAAGCATGCCTTCGCTGTAAGAGAAGTTGCGACCATAGGCCATACCGAGCAGGGCATTGGAGTGCAATACCACACGGGAATTAATCGCTTCCATCACAAAGGGCGCAGTCCAGCAGTTAAAGTCTGTATCGAATTCCGGGCCGGAAACACTCTTGGCGCGAATGCTGTACTGATGATCGCTGCCACACAAAAGGTAGGGGTTGCCCATTTTTTTGCGCATTTTCGGATCGGCTTTGGCCGCTTTTAAAGCTTCGATCATGCTCGCGATAGTGCCGCCTGATGCGCCGCCTTTCATGGCTTTAACGCGCAGTTTTGCGTGTGGCAGTGGATGACCAAATTTTGTCTGGGCGCGCTGTTGCATGGCAAAGACACCCATATCCGAGGGGATAGAGTCAAAGCCACAGCAGTTGACTATGCGGGCGCCGCTGGCTTCTGCAGCCTGGTTGTATTTGTCTTTCATCTGCCCGATCCAGTGAGCTTCACCGGTCAGATCGGTGTAATCGGTTCCGGTTTCTGCACAGGTTTTGATCAGCAGCTCGCCGTACAAGGCGTAGGGTCCAACAGTAGAAATAATCACTCGGGTTTGGCTGCACATTGCCTGTAGTGAGGCTTCGTCGTGAGAGTCGGCAATGATTAAAGGCAGGTCGCTAGCCGCGGTGCCGAGGGAATTTTTTAATGTCGCAAGCTTTGATTCTGAGCGGGAGGCGATGGCCCAGGAAATGTCGCTGTTGACACCTAAGGTGTCGACTAGATAGTGAGTTAAAATTTGGCCGACAAAGCTGGTGGCGCCGAAAACAATCAGGTCATAGGGTTTGCTGGATACTTCGCTATTAGACATAGGTTATTATTCTTATAGTTAGATAAGGTTAATTTTTAGTTAATTCGCGGAGCAGCTGTGCCCACAAAGTTACCCATTTTGTATTCTTTTCGTCGCTGCCCCTATGCAATGCGGGCGCGGATGGCTCTGTTGTACGCGAGTATAAACCTTGAACTGCGCGAAGTCCTGTTGAAAGCCAAACCTGAAAACATGCTGGCGGCCTCTGCCAAGGGTACAGTGCCGGTGCTGGAACTTGCGGATGCCAGAGTGCTGGATGAGAGTTATGACATTATTCGTTGGGCGCTGGAGCAGAGTGATCCCCATAATTGGGTGAGCGCGGAGCTTGATCCGGCGATCAGCGATTTAGTCGCTCGCAATGACGGTCAGTTTAAGACCGATCTTGATCACTACAAGTATTGGGAGCGCTTTCCTGCGGAATCTCAAGAGCAGTATCGCGCCCGCGGAGAATTGTTTCTCGCTGAGCTGGAGGTACTATTGACCAGACAGTCCTATCTGTTGGCAGAGCGAATAACCCTCGCCGATATAGCCCTGTTTCCCTTTGTTCGTCAGTTCGCTTTTGTGGACAAAGAATGGTTTGATCAGTCGCCCTATCCGAAACTGCGTGCTTGGTTAGAGCAGCTAATTAACTCTGAACTGTTTTTGTCTGCGATGAAAAAATCCCCACCCTGGCAGGATGGGGATTCTCCGATTAGTCTTTAATAAAGAACTCTTTAAAAAAGAGCTCTTTAAAAAAGGCTCTGTAGTGACTAATCCCAATCAATAACCACTTTTACTCGTGCTTCGTCGGGTGCTTCTGCGGATGGCTGTCCGAGCTTGAAGCGCAGACCCACTTCTGGAATATTGGCACCGCCAAAGGGCAGTTTTGGATTCTGATAGCGATTCGGCCGCGCATCTGAAAACTCGCTGACTGGGGGGTAGGCCTTACTGCTTTGTTCCACTAAGCGATCCCCATCAA
>CAJQJT010000385.1 GCA_905478725.1 uncultured Pseudomonadales bacterium | reverse complement strand
CTCACCGCAGTTGGATCAGGCGGAGCGCGGGTTTAGTTTTATGCGTGATGGACCATTGGATATGCGCATGGATACCAGCTCTGGATTGTCAGCGGCGGAGTGGATTGCCACTGCACCTGAGAAGGAAATTGCTCAGGTGATCAAAGAGTTTGGCGAAGAGCGCTTTGCCAAGCGCATGGCTGCAGCTGTAGTGCGAGAGCGTGAGCTGGCCCCGATCACCAGAACTGTGCCATTGGCGAAAATTTTAGCTGATGCGCACCCAGCTTGGGAGCGCGGTAGGCATCCGGCAACTAAGGCATTTCAGGCGATCAGAATTTTTATCAATCGCGAATTGGATGACTTGGTTGCGCTGTTGGAGCAGGTAATAGATTTGTTGAAGATTGATGGTCGCTTAGTGGTTATTAGCTTCCACTCTTTGGAAGATCGCAAGGTTAAGCGCTTCATTCGCGATCAAGAACGCGGTATCAAGTTACCGAAAAACCTGCCGGTTCGAGATGTAGAACGCGGTGTTCGATTAAAGAAAATTGGCAAGGCGATTAAGCCTGAGGCAGTTGAAGTTGGCGGTAATGTTCGCTCGCGCAGTGCGGTAATGCGTGTTGCCGTGCGTGTTGCATGAGTGCAGTGACAGGCCGCAGCTCAGCGCAGATAGCGCTACTCTGGATTGTTGTATTGAGCAGTGCACTGGCAGTGGCTTACACCAGCCATGTGTGCCGACAAAAGTATGACCAGTTGACTGCTCTCGAGCGTGAGAAGAATCAACTACAGGTGGCTTACGGTAAGTATTTGCTGGAGCAGAGTGCCTGGGGATCGTTACAGCGGATCGAAACTATGGCTAAGGAAGGTCTGGATATGCACAGTCCGCAGCCCGAAGAAATAATAATGGTGAAGCGATAAAAGTGGCTAAAAAGTCGATAAAAAATACCCTATCGCGCGGGCGTTACTATTTTGTAATGCTGGTCCTGGGTTCACTGCCTCTGATCGTTGCAGCAAAGATTGCCCAGCTGCAAGTTATGCCCAGCGAAGAGCATGGCGTCGATTTTCTCCAGACTCAGGGCGACGCCCGCTCAATTCGCACTGAAACTATTCCCGGTCACCGCGGTTTAATCACCGACAGAAACGGCGAGCCACTCGCAGTTAGTACGCCGGTCACTACTCTGATAGCCAATCCTAAGCGGGTCAATGAGTATGCTCAGCCCGATGACCTAGTGAAACTGGCAAAAGCCCTAAATATTTCCCTGGTGCAGCTAAAGAGCCGCCTCAAACGCTACCGCAATAAATCCTTTATGTATCTTGAAAGACAGTTGCCCAGTGTTGAAGCTGACCGCATTCTCGATCTGCAGGTGCCTGGTGTATTTGGCCGTCAAGAATACAAGCGCTTTTACCCTGCAGGTGAAGTCACCGCTCAGCTGGTTGGTTTTACCGATATCAATGATGCGGGCCAAGAAGGTATGGAGTTGGCTTACAACGCAATCTTGGCTGGCGAGCCCGGTGCCAAAAAAGTGGTTAAAGATCTTGCCGGTAGAGTGATTAAAGATATCTCTCTGGTCAAGCCAGCCAATCACGGAAGCACTTTGCGGCTGAGTATTGATCTGCGTGTTCAGTACGCCGCCTACCGCGCTTTAAAAGCTTCAGTGCAAAAGCACCACGCCAAGTCTGGTTCGGTGATTGTCCTCGACGTCCACACTGGCGAAGTGTTGGCCATGGCTAATCAGCCATCATTTAACCCCAATGATCGCTCTAACTTGAGTCCTGATTCGATTCGCAATCGTTCTGTCACCGACATGATGGAGCCTGGCTCAACGGTAAAACCCTTTACTATCTTGGCGGCCCTCGAGAGCGGTAAATTTAAGCCTGAGACTGTGATCAATACCAGCCCTGGTTACCTGAAAGTCGCATACAAAACCTTTGTTGATACCCGGGACTACGGTTCTCTGAATCTGACTGGCATTCTCAAGAAATCGAGCCAAGTGGGCACCACCAAGCTGGCCCTGGCACTCAATCCAGATACCACCCGCGAGCTGTTTGAGCGTGTGGGTTTTGGTGAGGGTATTGGCAGTGGCTTCCCTGGTGAAACCTCCGGTAATTTACCTGGCTACCGCAAATGGGACCCTGTTACTCAGGCGACCTTTGCCTTTGGTTATGGTTTGAGTGTTTCCTCATTACAGTTGGCCAGAGCCTATTCGATTCTGGCGAACAACGGTCTGCGTCATGAAATTACCATGCTGGCCACTGACAGTGCTCCAGAGAATGTTCGGGTAATGGATGCGCAGTTGACTGCAACCGTTCGCTCCATGCTTAAAACGGCAGCCAGTGATCAGGGCACCGGGAAGCGCGCCATGATCGATGGTTATTCTGTTGGTGGTAAAACCGGCACGTTGCACAAGATCAAAGCCGGTGGCGGCTATGATCAACATCGTTATATGTCTGCGTTCGCCGGACTGGCGCCAGTTGATAATCCGCGCTTGGTCACCATTGTGGTTATTGATGAGCCCCGCGACGGCGACTATTTTGGTGGCCTAGTGGCTGCACCAGTATTCTCTGAAGTCACCGGCAGTGCGCTGCGTCTGCTGCAAGTGACACCAGATGCTATGAGTGCCGAGCGCAACATTGTTAGCCTGCCGATCAGCTTGGCGAAGCGGGGAGGCCTGTGATGGCTCTACCTGCCACTCCTGTGACTACCCTGTCAGGACTGCTCGCTGAGTTTATCGATGTCAGTAACTGCCCGGCGACGCCAATTACTGGCCTCAGCTTAGACAGCCGTGAAGTCAGCCCCGGCGATTTATTCATTGCCTTAAAAGGTACTCAGACCGATGGTGGTCACTATATTGCTCAGGCTGTAAAACAGGGCGCTGTAGCTGTACTGATCGAAACTGGCGAAGAGATTGCTGAGCATGGGCAACTTCCAGTACCGGTTATCGCAGTCCCAAAATTACGTGAATTTGTCTCGGATATAGCCGGTGCGTTCTACGCTCACCCATCTCGTCAGATGACGGTTACCGCTATCACTGGTACCAATGGCAAAACCACCTGTGCTCAGTTACTGGCCAACCTCTTTGAGTTGCTTGGAGAGCCTGCGGGCTGTGTTGGCACTATTGGTTACGGGACAATTGCTAGTGGTGCTACAGCTAACACAGTCGTCGAATTGCAGCCTGATACCGAGGTTGCCGCAAGCGATATTTTAACCACGCCAGATGCAGTGGCTATGCAGTCTATTCTCGCTGAACTGCGCGACGCCGGAACTCGCCGAGTGGCTATTGAAGCCTCTTCTCACGGCCTAGTGCAGCGACGCATTGCTGGTCTGCAGATTGACACTGCGATCTTTACCAATCTTTCACGTGATCATCTCGACTACCACGGCGACCTCAATAGCTATGCTGCGGCCAAGTCTCGACTGTTTGCTATGTCAGGACTAAAGCATGCAGTAATCAATCTCGACGACAACGTAGGCCGTTTGATTCTGGCTAATCTTGATCCCGCCGTGGATGGCATTACTTACAGCTTCGAAAACCACACCGCTGATATCCACTGCGATCGCATCGAATTGGGTGCTTCGTCGCTTACTGCTGAGCTGGTAACGCCCTGGGGTCGAGGACGTCTTACCTCACCGCTACTGGGCAAGTTCAACCTCGCTAATCTGCTCGCCGTGATCGGTGCAGCGGGCATGCAGGGCTTTAAATTAGATGACATTCTCTGCGCGGCCGCCAAATTAAAAGCGGTACCTGGCCGTATGGAAGTTGTTGATCCCAGTACTCGTCCAGTAGTAGTAGTGGATTACGCACACACTCCCGACGCCTTAGACAAAGCCTTGCGCGCTCTGCGCCTGCAGTGCAGTGGCAAGCTCACAGTGGTATTTGGCTGTGGCGGTGATCGCGACAAGGGCAAGCGCGCTGAAATGGGGCGCGTCGCCGACCAGCTCGCCGATCGCATAGTGGTCACCAGCGACAACCCGCGCAGCGAGTCACCGGAACAAATTATTAACCAGGTTCTTCTGGGCATCACCCGCAAAGTACTTGCGGTAACGGATCGCAGGGACGCAATCCGTGCTGCAATTAATGCAGCTGCAGTCGACGATATTGTTTTGATCGCCGGCAAGGGCCACGAGGCCTACCAGATAGTCGCTGCCAAAAGATTGCCCTTTAGCGATCTGGCAGAGGCAGGCATAGCGCTGCGTCAGAAGCAGGGGAGTGAGAACAAATGATCAACTCACTGCGCCTCACTGATGCCGCGATCCGCTTTGGCGGAACTCTACTCAATCCAGACTGTGAGTTTGACGGCGTCTCTATCGATAGCCGCAATATTGCCGAAGGCGACCTATTTGTCGCGCTGATTGGCGATCGATTGGATGGCCATGAATTCCTCGCCGATGTAACTGATCGCGCCAGCGGCCTAGTGGTTTCAAGTGCAGATACAGAACTGCCACTGCCTCAGTGGGTCGTTGAAGACACCACAATAGCTCTGGGCCAACTGGCACAGCTGCAGAGAGAAGCCTTCAGCGGAATCCTTATTGCGGTCACCGGCAGCACTGGCAAGACCTCAGTAAAAGATCTTATTAGCTCAATTCTCAGTGGTCTAGGAACGGTTCATGCCACCAAGGGCAACTTTAACAATCATATCGGCGTGCCATTAACCCTGCTCGATATGCAACAGGATAGTGATTTCGCGGTGATTGAAATGGGCGCCAGCGCTGCCAGCGAGATCGGCTATCTGTGCGCCATTGCCAAGCCGCAAATTAGTCTGATCAACAATGTACAGAGCGCTCACCTTGAAGGCTTTGGCAGTGTTGAAGGCATTGCCGCCGCTAAAGGCGAGATCTACAGCGGCCTAGAGGCTACTGGCACCGCCATTTTAAATCTCGATCAAAAGTGGGAAGCAGAGTGGATGGAGCTGATTGGCGACCGCGACTGCATTACCTTTTCCCTGGACGATGATTGCGCAGATATAAGCGCCAGCGATATTGAGCTGCTGGAAAGCGGCTGTTTTAAATTCACCCTGCACATGTTCACCGACACATCATTAGAGAGTCAGGTTGTAAGCCTGGCTATTCCCGGTCGTCATTCGGTGAGCAATGCCCTCGCAGCTGCCGCCTGTGCAGTGGCTGCCGGTGCCAGTATTGAGCAAATTGTAACCGGCCTAGAGGCGGCACAGTCTCCGGCCCGCCGCTTGCAGATTAAAGCCTTAGCTCAGGGCGGCCAGATTATAGATGACAGTTATAACGCCAGCCCTGAATCAGTCTGTGCGGCCATTGATGTCTTAGCCAGCCGCCCGGGACGTCGGGTCATGGTGCTGGGTGATATGGGCGAGCTGGGAGCAGATACAGAGCAGCTGCACCGCGAAGTTGGTGACTACGCCCTGAATGCCGGAATCGACCAGCTCTATACCTTGGGCGACTTGAGTGCCAGCGCTAGCGCCGCCTTTAAGGGTCAGCACTTTGGCGACCTAGAAAGTTTGAAAGCACCATTGTTTAAGGAAATTGAACGCGGGGATTTGACCTTACTGGTCAAAGGATCGCGCAGTTCAAGAATGGATTTAATAGTTGATATCTTAATGGCGGGGAAATCCTAATGTTGGTATGGCTGGCAGAATATTTGAGTCAATTCTATAGCCCGTTCTCAGCGGTGAAGTATCTCACCCTGCGCGGGATCTTTTCTGTGATCACCGCGCTGACAATCTGTTGGGTGCTGGGGCCGCGAATGATTGCTCTGCTCAATAGCTTGCAGATGGGTCAGGCAATTCGCAGTGATGGACCCCAGAGTCATCTCAGTAAAGCGGGCACCCCAACTATGGGTGGCGCGTTGATCCTCATGGCCATGTTTATCAGCACCCTGTTGTGGGCCAACCTAGACAATGTCTATATCTGGATTGTTCTGGCAGTGACCTTTAGCTTTGGTTTGATTGGCTGGGTCGACGACTATCGCAAAGTGGTACACAAAAATCCTCGCGGTCTGCCAGCACGCTGGAAATATTTCTGGCAGTCCCTCTGTGGCCTGGCAGCAGCACTGTTTTTATTCTCTCATGCCCAATCTGCGGCAGAGTTGGACTTGATTGTGCCGTTCTTTAAAAATGTCGCGATCAATCTCGGGCCCTTTTATATCCTCTTTACTTACTTTGTGATTGTCGGCACCAGCAATGCGGTGAACCTTACCGATGGCCTCGATGGTTTGGCGATCTTACCCACAGTATTGGTGGCCGGTGCCCTTGGCATCATGGCCTATTTGACGGGCAACTATCAGTTTGCCAGCTACCTGCATATTCCCTATATCAGCGGTGCTGGTGAGTTACTTATTTTTACCGGCGCGCTCTGCGGTGCCGGTCTTGGCTTTCTGTGGTTTAACACCTATCCCGCCATGGTCTTTATGGGCGATGTAGGTTCCCTGGCGCTGGGCGCAGCACTGGGCGTGATCGCTGTAATTATTCGCCAGGAAGTTGTGCTGGCCATTATGGGTGGTGTGTTTGTTATAGAAACCCTGTCGGTGATTTTGCAGGTGGCCTCATTCAAGCTCACTGGCAAGCGTATTTTCCGTATGGCGCCACTGCATCACCATTACGAATTAAAAGGTTGGCCAGAGCCACGAGTGATCGTACGTTTTTGGATTATTACCGTGGTCCTAGTGCTGGTTGGCCTGGCTACCTTAAAGCTGAGATAAAGAGCCTAGATAAAGAGCCTAGATAAGCAACTTAACGAAAGAGAGAGCAGAGCTACAAAGATGACAAACTTGATTGCCACTAATCGCAACACCGCTATCCTTGGCCTAGGCGCCACGGGACTGTCGGTCGCCCGATTTTTGTCATCAATGGGTAAGTCCTTTGTCTTTGCCGACAGCCGCACGTCGCCACCGCGCCTAGCTGAAGTCCGTGAAACCTATCCCGATGTTCCCGTCGTACTGGGTCCCTTTGACGCAGATCTGCTGCTCAGCTTTGACAGCGTTGTGGTGAGCCCCGGCATCGCTCTTCAGGAGCCAGCACTGGTTGCTGCTCAACAACAAAAAATTAAATTACTCGGTGATGTTGAGCTGTTTTTGGCCCACGCCAAGGCGCCGGTTATTCTTATTACCGGTTCCAATGGTAAGAGCACTGTGACCAAGCTGGTCGGCGAAATGGCCGTAGCCAGTGGCTTAACAGTTGGTGTTGGCGGCAATCTTGGCACGCCTATGCTCGACCTACTGGACGATAACAACCAACTCTATGTGATTGAGTTATCTAGCTTTCAGCTGGAGCTGGTGACTGATACTCAGGGTGCTATTTCTGCAATCCTAAATATCAGTGCCGATCATATGGATCGCTACGCTGGTCTACAGCAATACCATGCTGCCAAGCACCGCATCTTCCGCGGCGCTAGCCAGGTGATTTTCAATCGCCAAGACGCCTTGACCAACCCGCTATTATCCAAAGAGGTCAAACTCTGTAACTTTGGTTTAAACCATCCTGATCTTGCCGGCTACGGTCTGCTGGAAGAGGAGGGCGAATCGTGGTTGGCTTATGGTTTGAATCCACTGATGCCTAGCGCCGAAGTGGCGATTAAAGGCCGTCACAATACTGCCAATGCACTGGCTGCACTGGCACTGGGTCAGGCTGCTGGTCTCGATATGGCCGCCATGCTGCAGACCCTGAGAACCTTTAAGGGTCTGTCTCACCGCTGTGAACATGTGGCTACTGTCGACGGCGTGACATATATAGATGATTCTAAAGGCACCAATATTGGCGCCACAGTTGCTGCCCTTAATGGCTTTGGCGACGATGATCGAGCCAATATAATCTTGATTGCTGGCGGTCAGGGCAAGGGCCAGAACTTTAATGAATTAAAAGCGCCTGTGAGTAAGTTTGTGAAGTTGCTTGCGCTGTTTGGTGAAGATGCTCAGTTGATTGCCGGCACTCTTAGTGAAGCCCTAGCTAACAGGACTCAAATAGAAACCCTCAGCTCACTGCAGAGCGCTGTTGACACTGCTCGAGCAGCAGCTCAGCCCGGCGACATAGTGTTGTTGTCTCCAGCCTGCGCTAGCTTCGATATGTTCTCCGGCTTTGAAGAGCGCGGCCGCTGCTTCCAACAGGCAGTAACGGAGGTGGCAGCATGAACATGACATTGCCACTTAACTTCTCTGGTTCAGAGCGCAGTAGCTGGCGCATCGACAGCCTGCTATTACTGGCAGCCCTAGCGCTGATGTCCCTGGGTCTAACCATGGTTGCCTCAGCCTCATTTAGCTATGCCGAACACAACTTTAACAACGAATTCTATTTTGTTAAGCGCCATGCGATTTATATCTTTATTGCCCTGTCTGCAATGGCCGTAACATTCTTTACGCCACCCAGTGTTTGGTCTCAGTACAGCCGACTGTGGATGCTATTGGCGATCGTACTGCTGATTGTTGTGTTGATTCCTGGTATCGGCCGCGAAGTTAACGGCAGCCGTCGCTGGTTGAGTCTAGGTGGCATGACATTGCAGGTTTCTGAGTTGGCGAAAGTTGCCACTGTAGTGTTTATGGCGAGTTATTTTGCCAATAGCCGCGAAGGTTTTGGAGAAGATTGGCGTGACTGGGCGAAGCCATTGCTTGTGCTGATGCTGCCATTGTTTTTGTTGCTCATGGAGCCTGACTTTGGCTCCCTGGTAGTTCTCTCCTGCACCTTTATGGCCATGCTGTTTTTAACCGGCATTAAATTATGGCACTACCTAGGACTGGTCTTCGCTGGTTCTTCGGTTCTGGTTCTGTTTGCCGAAGCTGCGCCTTATCGCATGGCTCGTTTAAGCAGCTTCCTGGATCCCTGGTCAGACCAGTTTAACTCTGGCTACCAGCTGACTCAGTCGTTGATCGCCTTTGGTCGCGGTGAATGGTTTGGTGTTGGCTTGGGTCAGTCGGTGCAGAAAATGCTCTACCTTCCAGAAGCTCACACCGACTTTGTATTCGCTATTTTTGCTGAAGAATTCGGCTTTATCGGTGTCCTCTGTCTGTTGGGGCTCTATGTATTACTGGTGTGGCGCATCTTTAGTCTGAGCAAAAAAGCAGTGGCCCAGGAATATTGGTATGGCGTCTTTGTACTGATCGGTTTTGGCTGTCTTATCAGCGGCCAGACACTCATTAACTTGGGTGTTAACGCCGGCTTCTTACCCACCAAAGGCTTGACCCTGCCGTTTGTCAGTTACGGCGGCAGCAGCCTGATGGTGACCTGTGCCATGGTCGGTATGATGCTGCGTATAGGTCATGAGTTGCACCCGGATACACAGGTTGTCAGGAGGGTGCGTCGTGGTCGCTAATACAAGCACTTTATCCAATAGCTCTCTCTCTAAAAGCTGCCGCGTGATGATTATGGCCGGTGGAACTGGCGGGCATGTATTCCCAGCTCTGGCCGTCGCCGATCACTTGCGTGCCGCCAATGCATCAGTAGCCTGGCTCGGTACCCAGCGCGGGATAGAATCGGATCTGGTTCCCGCCGCAGGTATTGTCTTAAATTGTATCGAT
>CAJQJT010000384.1 GCA_905478725.1 uncultured Pseudomonadales bacterium | reverse complement strand
GAATGCGACTGCCCGCAGTGCTGACCAAGCCGTGGAGCTGGCCAAAGAAATTGGCTACCCACTGGTTGTGCGTCCTTCTTACGTGCTCGGCGGACGGGCCATGGAGATTGTCTACAAAGAAGACGAACTGCGCCACTACATGAAGACCGCCGTACAGGTCTCTGAGGACTCGCCTGTGCTCCTCGACTTCTTCCTGCCCAACGCCATTGAGATGGACGTGGATGCAGTGAGTGACGGCGAACAGGTGGTTATCGGCGCTATCATGCAGCATATCGAGCAAGCCGGTATTCACTCCGGTGATTCAGCCTGTTCACTGCCGCCATACAGCCTCGGTGAAGATATTCAGAATGAAATGCGTGAAGTGTGCAAAAAGATGGCATTGGAACTGGGTGTGCGCGGCTTAATGAATGTGCAGTTGGCACTTCAAGACGGCCTGATCTACGTGATTGAGGTTAATCCTCGCGCCTCGCGAACTGTGCCCTTTGTCTCCAAATGTATCGGTACTTCTCTGGCGAAAATTGCCGCACGTTGCATGGTCGGTCAAACCCTCGAATCTCAGGGTTTCACCAAAGAAATTATTCCGCCTTACTTCAGTGTTAAAGAAGCGGTATTCCCGTTCAATAAATTCCCCGGCGTTGACCCGATTCTTGGACCAGAGATGAAGTCCACCGGTGAAGTGATGGGCGTAGGTGCAACCTTTGCTGAAGCCTATGGCAAAGCCGAACTCGGCGCCAGTGACGAAATTCCTACTAGCGGCACCGCCTTCGTTAGTGTTCGCGAGCGCGATAAGCATCAGGTTGCAGCACTGGCTAAGCAGCTCGTTGATCTCGGCTTTAAGTTAGTCGCCACCACCGGGACAGCCAAGATTATTGAACAAGCTGGTCTGCCTGTGACCCTAGTCAATAAGGTTAAAGAAGGTCGCCCGCATATTGTCGACATGATTAAGAGCGACAAAATAAACCTGATTATCAACACCACTGAAGGCCGTCAGGCGATTTCCGATTCCTCGGCGATTCGCTACAGCGCCGAACAGCATCGTGTCTACTACACTACAACAATGGCCGGTGGCGACGCAGTTTGTCAGGCACTGAACTTTGATGGTGAAACCACTGTGCGCCGTATCCAGACCCTGCACGAGGAGTTAGCGTAATGCAAAAGGCCCCAATGACAGTTGAAGGTGAAATCGCTCTCCGCGAAGAGCTGCATCACCTGATTAAAAAAGTGCGACCAACTATTATTGAGTCCATTGCCACAGCCCGTGAACACGGCGATCTCAAAGAGAACGCCGAATATCATGCGGCTCGTGAACAGCAGAGTTTTACCGAAGGTCGGATTCAGGACATCGAAGGCAAGCTGTCGAATATTCAGGTAATCGACATCCATAAGATTCCCCATGGGAATCGTGTGATCTTTGGTACCACAGTTACCATTATCAACCTTGAACTGGATAAGACCTTTACCTACAAGATTGTCGGTGATGACGAAGCGGATGTGAAAGCCCACAAAATCTCTTACCAGTCACCCATTGCGCGAGCTCTAATGGGCAAAGAAATCAGTGAAGTTGTGGTGGTTAAAGCGCCCAGCGGCGATGTCGAGTATGAAATCGACAATGTTGAGTTTATCTAAAACTCGATGTGAATAGAGAGATTATGCAAGGCAGCGCATCAGCCTGCCTTGCTAGCCTCAAGTAAAAACACCATCAGCGCTTTCTGCGCATGCAAGCGATTCTCTGCTTCGTCCCATACCACCGAAATAGCCTCATCCTCCATTAACTCGCCAGAGACTTCTTCATCTCTATGGGCGGGCAGGCAATGCATAAATAGCGCGTTATCTGCGGCGTGAGCCATGAGTGCATGGTTCACTTGGAAGCCTGCAAAGTGCTTTAGGCGCTCTTCTTGCTCTGCTTCTTGTCCCATTGAGGCAAACACATCTGTGGTGACTAAATCTGCGCCAGTAGCGGCTGTGACTGCGTCGTTTGAGACGCTTACGCGATCACCTGCTTCTGCGACTAGGGCTGCATTGGGTTCGTAGCCAACAGGAGTGGCTATCTGTAATTTGAAATCAAACTGAATGGCGGCATTGATCCATGAGCTGCACATATTATTGCCATCGCCAATCCAGGCAACGGTTTTGCCTTTTATGGGGCCGCGATGTTCGACAAATGTTTGCACGTCGGCCAATAACTGGCAGGGGTGATATTCATTGGTCAGTGCGTTGATCACTGGCACTTTAGAATTTGCCGCAAAGCGTTCGACGATCTCTTGACCATGGGTACGGATCATCACTATGTCGACCATGCGCGAGATGACTCTGGCGGAATCTTCAACGGGTTCACCGCGGCCTAGCTGTGTGTCATTGGACGACAGGAATATTGCGTGACCACCCAGCTGCGCCATGCCCGCTTCAAAGGATACTCGAGTTCTGGTGGATGACTTTTCAAAAATCATGCCCAGTACTTTGTCCTTAAAAATAGGTTCTTGGCGGCCTTCACGTTTGGCTGCTTTCATTTCAATGGCTAGGTCGATCACCTGCGCTAATTCGGCAGGGCTCAGGTCGCGCAATGATAAGAAATGTCTAATCGCCATAGTCGGTTAGTCCTGTTTAAAGTCTTTAATCAGCGGTGCAAGAATAGCCACCACTTGGTCGGCTTCGTCGTCGGTCATAATAAACG
>CAJQJT010000383.1 GCA_905478725.1 uncultured Pseudomonadales bacterium | reverse complement strand
AGACCAGAAAAAACCGTGGTGCCGACCATGGATGCAATCACCAGCAAGGCACCTTTGTCGGAGCCCTCGGCAACCTGGGGAATGCTTGGAATCAAGCCGCGCAATATTTCAGTTGGGGGCGGCATCATAATAAAGAAATTAACCACAAAGCAGGCCGCCATCACCGCAACAATCACCGCCAGGCTGCGCTCGAAAAACTCTGTGTTACCGTTCCAGAAGATGTAATAGACCAACGTAACAAACAGCAGAGCAAAATAGATTGGCGCTACGCCGCCGTCGACCATGGACTTCGACCACTCGAAACAGATTTCCGCAACAATCCCCATCACACCCATCACACTGCCGCAGACACCAGCCGTCAGCGCAACGATAAAGAAAAGACCTACCCCCGGATGTATATGCTTGCGAAATGCTTGCAGAGCAGTCTCTCCGGTAATCAGCGTATAGCGACCGTAGAGATTGATCATAAAGAAGGTACAGAGACAGGATATGATGATAGTCCACAGCAGAGACATGCCGTGATCCGCACCGGCCACCGCCATGGCGGTCACACTGCCGGTGCCTATATTAAAACCCAGCAAGAAAATACCAGGAAGAAACAACGCCAGCCCGGCGAGAAACTTCTGGCCCAGAGATTTCGGCACCTGAGTATGCCCATCAGCTGTATTGGTCATTACAATCTCTCCATATTTTGTGCAGAGAGCGCGCGAATGACCCCGCGCACTTCCGCCAAACCTTTCAGCCGCCCTATCGCGGAATAACCCGGGTTCACTGTTTTATCGATATCATCCATCATCTGATGCCCGTGATCCGGACGGATAAAAATCTCAGTATCATCTGCTCCAGACTGCCTGCGTCTCTGCTCTTCGTTGAGCAGCTCTCTAATCACCTCGACCATATCGATATCACTGTCCAGATGACTGGCTTCGTAAAATGAGCGTTGCTCTTCGGGGTCGAGGCAGACACCGCGTAAATGTGAGAAGTGGATGCGTGATCCAAACGATCGCGCCAGCTCCGGAAGATCATTATCCGGACGACTGCCATAGGTCCCCACGCAGAGGGTCATACCATTGGATGGGCTCGGCAGAGCCTTAAATAGAAGTTCAAGGTCACTTGCTGTGCAGATAATCCTCGGCAACCCAAGCATATCTCGGGGCGGATCATCGGGATGGATCGCCAACTTGCTATCCAAAGCTTCAGCTCTAGGTAGAACCTTTGACAAAAATGAGATTAAACGACTTCGTAGAACCTCGGCCGTTGTCTCACTGTAGCTGGCCAGCATGGTGCGAAAATCTTCGATCGTATAGGCATTGGTCATCTTGCCCGGCAGCCCAGCGATAATATTCTTGGTTAGCTGTTGCCGCTCAGTCTTGGGCATCAACTCATAGGCCTGTCTGGCCCCAAGGATCTCCTCTTCGCTGTAGTCATGAAGTGCGTTGGCACGCTGCAAAATAAACAGATCGAAGGCGGCAAATTTTTGTTGGTCAAAGCGCAGTGAATAAGCGCCGCTTGGAAGTTTGAATTTAAGATCTGTGCGCGTCCAATCAATCACAGGCATAAAGTTGTAGCAGATTGTTTTTATGCCGCATTCAGCCAGATTTTCCATCGATGCGATCCAGTTATCCACATAGACCTGATGACCGGGCCGGCCCAACTTGATATCTTCATGAACCGGGATGCTCTCCACTACCGTCCATAGAAGACTCGCCGCGCCGGGCTCAGTAGCCTGTATAAGCTCTTGATGCTCTTTTATTGCGTCAATTGGCCACACCTCACCAGTAGGAATACTGTGCAAGGCACTAACCACATCAGTAGCGCCAGTCTGCCTAATATCATCAATGGTGACTGGATCCTTTGGACCAAACCATCGCCATGATTCACGCATAACTTTTCCTTAAAACTAAGATTGAGCCAGATCGGCGCCGAGGCGCCAGCTGTCAAAGCCAAAATTTCTATATCTATACAAAATTGCCGCTTACAACTTATTCTTTAAAAAAAAGCCCCAGCATTTACTGGGGCTTTTAGGGGAGCTTATTTGGCGCAAAATTCTACGTTTATAAGTCCTTACAACAGTTACCCTCTTAGAAGCGGTAAGTAGCACCCACGGTGATACGACGGTCAGTGAGACCCTGGTAACACAGTAGCGCGCCACCATTAACACAGGATTGCTCTACTTCTTCCTCGGTAATGTTCACCGCTTCCAGACCTACAGTTAGCTTGTCATTGACATCGTAGTTGATGCTGGCGTTAAGCTGGCCTCGATCTTCTTGCACCACTGGAAAGCCCCAAGGGTAGCTAGAAGTACTGCCGAAGTCGTCTGAACGGTAAGCTTCGCGCCAGGTGTAGCGAGCGCGAGCCGAGATATCATACTTCTCGTAGTACACAGTGAAGTTATAAGCGTTCTCAGACAGATCAATCAAGCTGGCACGCATATCAACGTTAGTAGCACCATTGGCGGCGAACACAGTTGCTGCACGGCTAGTATCGCCCCAATAACTATCACCACCACTAAACTCCTGGTTAGTATAGTTAGCCACGAAACCGAAGCCTGATGCCCATCCCAGCTGCTCTTCGAAGCTAGAAAGGTCGTACTGCACCGCTAGCTCAATACCTTTCTGAGTGGTTTCGCCTGAACCATTAATGGTCTGCGATGTAGGTACACAAACACCTACGCCAGTAGTAGGACCAAAAACGTTAATATCAGCGATTGGGTTAAAGATACCACCACCCTCACATGGGGCAGTAGTGTCGCGATAACCTGTATCTGGCGCTTCATAAGGGGACTCGCTCGTGG
>CAJQJT010000382.1 GCA_905478725.1 uncultured Pseudomonadales bacterium | reverse complement strand
GATTGGACCTTTTTCGTCAATCGGATTACCGAGAACGTCCATGATGCGGCCGAGAGTTTCAATGCCTACAGGAACTGAAATCGGTGCCTTAGTGTTAACCACGCTGAGTCCGCGGCTGACGCCTTCGGATGCACCCATAGCAATGGTCCGCACAACGCCGTCGCCCAGCTGCTGCTGAACTTCAAGAGTTAGGCCTTTGCCGTCGACTACTAGTGCGTCATATACGCTGGGTACCTGATCACGTGGAAATTCCACATCGATCACAGCACCAATAATTTGTACGATTCTTCCGCTACTCATGTCCGGTTCCTCTTTACTAAATCTTTAAATTCGTTTCGCTTTATACAGCTGCTGCGCCACTTACGATTTCTGACAGCTCTTGGGTAATCGCTGCCTGACGGGCTTTGTTATATAGCAGTTGCAATTCGTCAATCATTTCACCGGCATTCTCGGTGGCGTTTTTCATTGCGAGCATACGTGCGGCCTGCTCACAGGCTTTATTCTCTACCACACCTTGATATACCTGAGATTCGATATAGCGAATCAAAAGGCCGTCCAGTAGTTCCTTAGCATCGGGCTCATAGATATAGTCCCAGTGATGCTTAAGGCGAGTATCGTCATTTGCGGCCAGTGGCAGCAGCTGCTCAACGCTAGGTGACTGAGTCATGGTGTTAACAAATTCGTTGCTCACCACAAACAGCTTGTCGATACGGCCTTCATCGTAGGCGTCCAACATAACCTTTACGCCGCCGATCAAATCCGCTGCATTGGGCTCATCGCCCACATCTCTAACCGCCGCAACCACATTGCCGCCAACTGCGCTGAAAAAGCCTGCAGCCTTGTTGCCAACAACGCAGATATCCACTTCGATGCCCTGATCTGTCCAAGCTTTCATCGACTTTAAAGCCGCCTTGAACAGATTGATATTCAAACCACCGCAAAGGCCGCGATCGGTTGAGATCACGACATAGGCGACGCGCTTTACTTCGCGCTCAGTCAAATACTGGTGACGGTACTCAGATACCGCGTTGGCTATATGGCCAACCACATCGCGGATGCGCTGTGCGTAGGGCTTACCCAACGACATGCGTTCCTGAGCTCGACGCATCTTGCTCGCCGCAACCATTTCCATGGCGCTAGTGATCTTCTGCGTGCTACCAATACTAGCAATTTTGGTTTTAACTTCTTTTCCGATTGCCATGTTTTATGCCTGTCCGATTACTCTGACTTACCAGGTTTGGGTTGCAATAAACTTGTCCAAAGCAGCTTTAAAGCCGGCTGCTATGTCGTCGTTATAATCGCCTGATGCATTAATCTGGGTCATAAGATCAGCGTGCTCAGCTTTCATATAAGAAAGTAGGGCTGCTTCAAAATCACCGATTTTGCTCACTTCAACCGCTTGCAAATAACCGTTGTCAGCCGCGTAAACCATCACACCCATCTCAGCGATACTCTGTGGCGAGTACTGCTTCTGCTTCATCAGCTCAGTAACGCGTTCGCCGTGATCCAACTGGGCTTTAGTCGCTTCGTCGAGATCAGAGGCAAACTGGGAGAATGCTGCCAGCTCACGATACTGTGCCAGAGCAGTACGAATACCACCGGACAATTTCTTGATGATTTTGGTCTGTGCTGCACCACCTACACGAGAAACCGAGATACCTGCGTTCATCGCGGGACGAACACCGGCGTTAAACATATCTGCTTCAAGGAAGATCTGACCATCGGTAATCGAAATTACGTTGGTCGGTACAAAGGCGGAGACGTCACCAGCCTGAGTTTCAATAACTGGCAATGCCGTTAGTGAACCGGTCTTACCTTTCACTTCACCGTTGGTGAACTTCTCGACGTAAGTTGGGTTTACTCGGGCTGCACGTTCTAACAGTCTGGAGTGCAAATAAAACACATCACCAGGATAGGCTTCACGACCAGGAGGACGTTTCAGCAGCAGTGAGATTTGACGGTAGGCCCAAGCCTGCTTAGTCAAATCATCATAAATAATTAAGGCGTCTTGACCGCGATCACGGTAGTACTCACCCATTGAACAACCAGCAAACGGCGCCAAGAACTGCATGGCGGCTGGATCAGAGGCGGTAGCAGCAACAACAATCGTGTGCTCCATAGCGCCGTGCTCTTCGAGTTTGCGCACAACTGCGGCAACCGAAGCGGCTTTCTGACCAATGGCTACATAGATACATTTAATACCTGAGCCTTTCTGGTTGATGATGGCATCAACTGCGATAGCAGTCTTACCGATCTGGCGATCGCCAATAATCAGCTCGCGCTGACCACGACCGATTGGCACCATGGCATCAATCGCTTTCAGACCAATTTGAACTGGCTGATCAACTGATTGACGCTCAATAACACCTGGTGCAACTTTTTCAATTGCATCGGTGAGGGCGGCGTTAACCGGACCTTTACCATCAATAGGGTTACCCAGGGCGTCGACTACGCGACCTTCCAATTCTGGACCTACTGGAACTTCCAATACACGTCCGGTGCATCGGGCTTTTTGACCTTCGGCCAGTGACTGGTAGTCACCCAAAACCACGGCGCCGACAGAGTCACGCTCGAGGTTAAGTGCCATACCATAGACGCCGCCATCAAATTCGATCATTTCGCCATACATCACGTCATCTAAACCGTGAATACGAATGATACCGTCTGATACGGAAACAATGGTGCCCTCATTTTGGGCTTCTGAAGAAACATTAAGGTTGTCGATTCGACTCTTAATAATTTCGCTGATTTCTGATGGATTCAGTTGCTGCATGCTTAGGCCTCAAATCCTTAGGAGTGTAATGACTCGGCGAGTTTGGCCAATCGGCCACGAATGGATCCGTCAATAACGGTATCCCCGGCACGGATAACCGCACCACCCAGCAGACTCTTGTCTAAACGAACCTGCATGTTTACTTTACGTTCTAGTTTGGTGCTCAGCGCGTCAATAAGCTTTTGCTGTTGTCCAGCATCGAGCTCATGGGCGGCGGTCACTTCCACGTCAACCGCTTTTTCACGGTTGGCTTTTAAAACATCAAATTGCTGCGAGATATCCGGCAGTAACTGCAGTCGACGATTCTCAGACAGAACGGTTAAAAAGTTCTGCCCCTGTTCGTTGAGTGCATCACCACAGATCTCAATCAACGCTTGCGCTTGCTGGCTTGCCGTAACACTTGGCGAAGCTAACAGCCGCATAACATTGGACTGCTGAGCTACCGCCCCGGCAGTCGCTAAGCTTTGCGACCAGCCCTGCAAATCACCCGCCGTCTCGGCGAATTCAAATGCTGCTTTCGCATAGGGCCGGGCTAATGTGCTTAATTCTGCCATGACTAACCTCGGTTACAGCTGCGCTGCTAAATTATCAACCAACGCACGATTGGCCTTATCGTCGATAGACGCTTCCAGCACTTTCTCGGCACCCGCCAGAGCTAAACCTGCAACAGCAGTACGCAACTCTTCTTTGGCACGATTGATCTCTTGCTCGATCTCAGCTTCGGCAGCTAGCTTCAGGCGGTCGCCCTCAGTGCGTGCCTGAACCTTGGCTTCGTCAACGATCTGATTTGCGCGCTTGTTGGCCTGATCAACGATGCCAGCGGCTTCCTGCTTGGCTTCTTTCATCTGATCCGTGGCTTTGTTTTGAGCCAGTTCAAGATCACGTAGAGCACGATCAGCCGCATCAAGACCATCGGCGATTTTCTTCTGTCGCTCTTCCATTGACTCAATAATAACCGGCCAGACAAACTTCATGCAGAACCACACGAAGAATGCAAAGGTTACCATTTGGCCAAAAAGCGTTAGATTAATATTCACGCCATTACCTCGTTAAACAATGGATTAAATTTCGCTAACCGGTTTGTTACGCGCCAACACCTGGAGCAACAACAAAGATCAAGTACATCGCGATACCAACACCAATAATAGGCACAGCATCGATCAGACCAGCGAGCAGGAACATTTTACCTTGCAACATTGGGCCGAGCTCTGGCTGACGAGCTGTAGCTTCGATCAACTTTCCGCCCAACAAACCCATACCAACAGCCGCTCCCAACGCGCCCAATCCGAGCATAATTGCCGCAGCAATGATTACTAGTTCCATCGTAGACTC
Source organism: uncultured Pseudomonadales bacterium (assembly GCA_905478725.1). Classification (GTDB taxonomy): domain Bacteria; phylum Pseudomonadota; class Gammaproteobacteria; order Pseudomonadales; family Porticoccaceae; genus HTCC2207. The sequence goes on along the minus strand of CAJQJT010000382.1, from coordinate 105 downwards.
CTGAATTCAGTCATTAAAAAATTTACAGTAAGATTAGTGGTCTTCATGCGCCATGCTTAGATAGACGACAGTAAGAACCATGAAAATAAATGCTTGCAGGGTAAT
>CAJQJT010000381.1 GCA_905478725.1 uncultured Pseudomonadales bacterium | reverse complement strand
TTATTGCGCTTATTGTGGTGGTCGCCCTAACCGTTACCTTCCTTACTGAAATTACCAGCAATACCGCAACCACCACTTTGTTGATGCCAATTCTCGCTGCCGCGTCACTGGGAGCCGGCTTTGATCCGGCACTGTTAATGTTGCCGGCGGCGTTGTCTGCTAGTTGCGCCTTTATGCTGCCGGTGGCCACCGCCCCCAATGCCATAGTTTTTGGGACTGGAGAGATCACCGTTGAGCAGATGGTCCGTGAGGGCTTCGCCCTCAATCTGATTGGTGTGGTGGTGATCTCCGCAGTAGTTTTCTTTTGGCTCGGCTAATAGCTAAAACCGATAGGGAAACTTCACGCCAAAGGTAAAGTCCGAGGTGTCACTGGTCACCATCGTCAGATTTGCTGTCGATCCATCTGTTACGCTAAGGTTAAAGGTCCCTGTTATGGCTTCTTTTGTAACATCCCTGAATAGTTTTTTAACCAAATCATTGATGCCAATTATTTGGTTTTGCAGCGCTTGACGGCCATATTTTTGATGTGTATCGGTTAAGTAATTCTTGTTCGATTAGTTTGCTAGTCCTTAGATATCATCATCAAAACGGATTATAGGAATATTTTATCCTCGCCAAGTTATTCTCTATAGATCTCCATTCAGGGCTCTGAGTATAGTCATCGGTATAAATGGCTTTAGGGTATCAATCAAAAAGTTGATCGGGAGCGGATTTGGCCCACAAGAGTGCTGAACTGGGGGTGTGGGTGGCTGGCGAGAAAAGGGCGTAGCGGTTTTAGTTCTGCAATAAAATTTTAATATTACCCGGCTGCAGTGTCTGGCTGCCGGCGAAGGAAAGTACCAGAGTAGCCAATTCGTCCCAGACATCCCCGTCACGCATACCTTTAATGCCGCGATCTATGGCCCCAGCCTGACGCAACAACATGCGCAGATGAGCCGGACGTAAACGCTGCAGGGCGCCTTTAAACAGTGGCAAACGTTTTTCCCAGACCCCAGAGTTTTTTAGTGCCCAGTCGCTGTGTTCGCCACTGGCAACCAGGTCGCTGGCTTTGACTAAAATACGCAATTCTCTGGTGATCGCCCAAAGTAGGGGAATAGCATCTGTGCCTTCATTCTGCAGGCCGCGCAGTGATCGTGCCGCAGATTGGGCATCGCCCATGAGGATCTTATCGACAAATTCAAAGAGGTTGTAACGGGCGCTGTCGGCCACCACCGATGACATGGTGCTGCCATCAACTGTGCCGTCTGTCGCCAGTAACTTAAGTTTCTCAATTTCCTGAACTGCTGCTAATAGATTGCCTTCAACCCGGTCGGCGAGAATTTGCACCGCTTCTTGGCTGGCATTGATATTAGCGCTGCGCAGGCGCTGTTGAATCCAGCGGGGCATCTGCTTGGCATCCACTGGCCAGACCTGAATATGGCCCCCGGCAGCTTCAAGATTTTTCATCCATTTGCTGTTTTTTGCGCCGCCTTCAAGTTTCGGCAAAATCACCAGCACCAGATTGTCGGGATTGGGGTTGGCGCAGAGCTCGCTTAGAGCTGCCGCACCTTTGTCTCCGGGCTTACCGTTGGTGATCCGAATTTCGAGAATTTTTTTGTCGGAGAACAGTGACAGTGCATTGGATTCGTTGAGTATTTGATTCCAATCGAAGTTGCCTTCGGTATGGAAAATATCTCGTTCGGTAAAGCCCTGGGCTCGTGCGCCGCCACGAATACTGTCGGCAGCTTCCTGGGTTAAAAGCGGATCGCCGCCGCTGATCACATAGACCGGCAACAGCTGTTTTTTGATTTGATCCTGAAGTTGCTCGGCGCGTATTTTCATCACTAGTTCTCAATTGGCTCGAGAGCTTCTAGTTGAATGGCCTCAGAGGCCTTATCTGCGTCATTTTGGTTTGGCAGGACTTTCAGGCGATTGAGAATCTGACGCACAATTTCCTGACGCATTTCCTGCTTGATCAACCGCTCTTCATTTTCCGAAGACAGCAGATCGCGCTCTTCAATTTCATAATTGCGCTCTACCGATGCGGTGAACAGATTGGTTAGCGGTGTTCCACTGGCGTTGGCGATTAAAAAGTCGACGTCTTCATTGAGTTGATACTCTGCCACTCGACCACTGGCATTTAAGGTACCGATAAACCGATTCTGGCGAAAATCGACAATCACCACGGAATAGTTCGCCGCTGCGGCAGAGGTCACCACTTCTACGCCATAGACATCCAGCGCCCGTGTTAGCTCACTGACAAAATCGCGATCAGCCAGCTGTGTGGCAATATGCAGGATGCCGATACTTTGCGGCACTACTTGAGCGTCACGCAGCTGCCAGCCGCAGCCAGAGAGCAGGGTAATCATTGTCGCTAATAGAATATTTCGCATTATCCTCACCCTACATACCCCTTTTGGCTACAGCCTAGTTGGCTACTATATTAACCAGTCTTCCTGGAACAACAATCACTTTTCGAACTGTCACGCCGTCGGTAAAGCGCTGCACATTGGTATCCGCCAGCGCCAGTTGCTCAATGTTCTCTTTGGAGGCATTGGCGGCCACTTCAATTTTACCGCGAACCTTACCGTTTACCTGTATCACCAAATCAATCGAGCTGCGCACAAGTGCGGATTCGTCTAGCTTAGGCCATGCGGCATCGGCCACGGCTTCACTGTTGCCCAGCGCGGGCCACAGGCTGTGACAAATATGCGGTGCGATGGGAGCCAGCAACAACACTGCACTGCTCAGAGCTTCATGGCGCACGGCAACACTTTGAGCGTCATTATCGCCGTGTTTAGCCACTTCATTTAACAGTTCCATTACCGCGGCAATTGCCGTGTTAAAGGTGTTGCGACGACCGTAGTCATCGTTGACCTTATTGATGGTTTCATGGGTCTTGCGGCGCAGATCTTTGTGGCTAGCAGTAAATGATTCTGGATTCAGTTGAGCTGGTTTACCGCCCGCTGCAGCCTGATCCAAATGACTGTGAACCATGGTCCAGAGCTTGCGCAAAAAACGGTGAGCACCGGATACACCATCGTCGCTCCATTCCAGAGTCTGCTCTGGGGGCGCTGCGAACATGGTAAACAGGCGCACTGTGTCGGCGCCGTGCTTGTCGATAGCGGTCTGTGGATCTACACCGTTGTTCTTCGATTTAGACATCTTAGTGATGCCGCCACTGATGGCTTCTTCTCCGGTGGCCGTCTCAACTGCCTTGAGGGTTTTGCCTTTGGCATCGCGCTCAACGGTAACTTCACTGGCATATAGCCACTGCTTGCGGCCGCCATTGTCTTTGTAAAAAGACTCAGCCAAGACCATGCCCTGACAGAGCAGGCTTTTGAACGGTTCGTTGCTGTTAACCAGACCCTCGTCGCGCAGCAGTTTGTGATAAAAACGCGCATAGAGCAGGTGCAAAATTGCGTGTTCGATACCGCCAACATATTGATCCACCGGCAACCAGTAATCGGCGCGCTCCGGGTCGAGCATGGCGCTGTCCAGATCGGAACAGGTAAAGCGGGCGTAGTACCAAGAGGATTCCATAAAGGTATCAAAGGTATCGGTCTCACGCTCTACGGCCTGACCGTCGAGAGTATCTTTTTTCCATTCCAGATCCGCTTTGATCGGCGACTGAATACCGTCCATCTCCACTTCAGTGGGTAGCAGCATGGGCAGTCTATCCAGCGGCACAGGAATCTCACCGCCATCCGCTAGATTAAACATTGGGATCGGTGCACCCCAGTAGCGCTGACGACTAACACCCCAGTCACGCAGGCGATAGTTAGTGGTCATGGTGCCATGGTCACAGGCTTCAAGAGCGGCAGCTATAGCGTCAAAGGCAGCATCAAAATTCAGGCCATCATAGACACCGGAATTAACTAGCATGCCCTTGTCGGTAAAGGCTTCACTGTCTATATCGCAGGGTTCGTCGCCAGTGGGGGCAATCACCTGCTTGATGGCGAGCTGATATTTTTTGGCAAATTCGTAATCGCGCTGATCGTGAGCAGGCACGGCCATTACCGCGCCAGAGCCATAGTCCATCAATACATAGTTGCCGACCCAAACTGGAACCGTCTCGCCAGTCAGTGGATGAATGGCCGTGATACCAGTATCCATGCCGCGCTTTTCCATGGTCGCCATTTCGGCTTCCGAACTCTGCTGGGTTTTGCACTCGCCAATAAATGTGGCCAGTTCAGGGTTGGATTCAGCAATAGTTAAAGCAATCGGATGTTGCGTCGCCAGAGTCAGATAGGTCACACCCATCAGCGTATCTGGGCGGGTGGTGTAGACATCAAAGCTGGGGTAATCGCCAACAGCAGAAGACAGATCAAAGGTCATGGTCACGCCACGACTTTTGCCAATCCAATTGCGCTGCATGGTCTTAACCTGTTCGGGCCAATGCTCCAGCTCATCGAGATCGTTGAGCAGTTGCTCAGCGTAATCGGTAATACGGATAAACCACTGGGGAATTTCTTTGCGCTCTACCGGCGTGTCGCAGCGCCAGCAGCAGCCATCGATAACCTGCTCATTGGCCAGCACTGTGGCATCGTGGGGACACCAGTTCACCGCGCTGGTCTTTTTATAGACCATACCTTTTTCATAAAGCTTGGTGAAAAACCACTGTTCCCATTTGTAGTAGTCGGGATCGCAGGTGGCCAACTCACGTGACCAGTCGATACCAAAGCCCAGAGACTTTAGCTGCGCCTTCATGTAGGCAATGTTCTCGTGCGTCCACTTCGCCGGAGCGGTCTTGTTTTGAATCGCCGCATTTTCTGCTGGCAGACCAAAAGCATCCCAGCCCATTGGATGCAGCACGTTCTTGCCCTGCATACGCTGATAGCGAGCAATTACATCGGTAATCGTATAGTTGCGCACATGACCCATATGCAGCTTGCCGCTGGGGTAGGGGAACATGGCAAGGCAGTAAAACTTCTCGCGATCCGGATCTTCAGTGACCTCAAAGGTCTTGTTTTCGGTCCAGTACTGCTGCGCGTCACGCTCTAATTCGGCGGGGAGATAGGGATGTTCCATGGTCATGAAGAGTCACTGCTTATTGAATTGAAAAGAGGCGCGAATTATAAGGTAACAGGGGGCTAGATAGATAGGTTTGGGTCTTCTCGGTAGCAGGTAGTTCTGAGGAGTCTGAACCGCGACTTACCGTGGTCTAAGATTAATCAAAGTATCTAGTGGCGACTGTCAGCGATAAATCAGTGAGGAATAAACTATGTATAGAGAAATCATCAAATTTTGGTTCGAAGAAATCAGCCAAGCCCAGTGGTGGAAAAAGGATGCTCAGTTCGATCAGCTTATCGCCAGCCGTTTTTTAGACGTCCATGGGCAAGCATCTCGCTGCGAGCTCAATCAGTGGCGCGATACCGCGGAGGGGCGCTTGGCTGAGATCATAGTGCTGGATCAATTCTCGCGAAATATCTACCGCGATTCGCCTCTCTCATTTGCAACCGATTCACTGGCCTTGGCGCTAGCGCAGGAGGCTATTCGCGGGGGTGCGGATAAAGCCGTGCCTGAGGCTATGAGAAGCTTTTTCTATATGCCATTTATGCACAGCGAGTCGGCGGCTATACATGAAGAGGCGGTTTTACTCTATGAGGCTTATGGCAATGAGGGGAATCTGAACTTTGAATTGCGGCACAAGGCGATTATTGATCGGTTTGGCCGCTATCCCCATAGAAATAAGATTCTAGTGAGGGATTCTACAGCGGAAGAAGTCGAATTCCTGTCTCAGCCAGGATCAAGTTTTTAATATAAAGACTCGGGTGATAAGTAGGGCGTCTTGACGCTATAGCGTTGTAACGTTATCGTGCTCCATAACTAAGGAGAAGTAATATGAGCACTTTATCTAAAAGATCCACGGTCTATTTCGACCCTGCGATCCACCAGGCGGTCCGCATAAAGGCGGCATCTTCGCATTTATCGGTATCTGAAATCGTTGATGAAGCATTGCGTATGCAGTTGGCAGAGGACCAGGAAGATTTGTCAGCTTTTGACGCGCGAGTCAGAGAGCCTGAAATGTCTTATGAATCTCTGCTAAAAGACTTGAAGAAGCATGGCAAGATATAAGATAACGTTTAAAAAGTCTGTTGCTAAAGACTTACGTAAAATTGCCAACCCTGATGTTAAGCGGATTTTAGGCAGAGTTGATGAACTCGCCGATGATCCGAGAGGGCCTGGGTGTACCAAGCTATCTGCTCAGGAGAGGTATAGGGTAAGGGTCGGGTTATATCGAATAATCTATGAAATCCAAGACACCGAGCTTGTGGTTCAGGTCGTCAAAGTAGGTCATAGGTCAAATGTTTATAAAACTACGTAACTGGCCCGATCCCCTTCAGCAGCTATAGCCCTATTGTAATAGTTTAGGGTTTTAACGGCAGCGCTGGCGACAAAACTGGTGCCGCCCAGTGCTTATAAAACGCTCTTTAAGCGGCAGACGTTAAGCTCTCTCTGGAACACCTAATTCTTTCAACTTCGCTGCCATATCTTCAGCCGATGTAGCGGGGCGAATATTCTTGTCGATAAACAGAATCTTACCATCTGTGCCTATATAAAACGTATGGCGCTTGGGCAGGCCATAAACAGCAAGCACATCATAGGCTTTGGCTGCTTTCTTAGTCGGGTCGCTCAGCAGCGGGAAGTCCGCTTCGTAGGCTTCGGCAAATTCAATATTCTTTTCGATGGGATCAACGCTGGCCATAAAGTAGG
>CAJQJT010000380.1 GCA_905478725.1 uncultured Pseudomonadales bacterium | reverse complement strand
CGGGCATTTCGGCGCCAAAGACATGGGAGAAGTTAACCCCGCCTTTTTCGATTATTTCACCATCCACCAATACCCGACTGCGACCACCACCGCCTTCTTCACGGACCCAGCGATCTTCCTTCCACTGACCCGAGTCGACAGCGCCCAGTTGAGCACAGATACTGTCCTGCAATCCAAGCAGGTAGGCTTTGACTGCGGCTTTGTCTATCCCTTGGCCTTCAACCTTCACGAACAATCTCTCCACTTATCAAATGCCTGATTTCGCTGGGTTTTGCAGCGCCACCTAGAGTACCGGGTGTTTGGGCATCAACAGCCTGACCAAAGTATTCTTGCACCTGCTCTGCGCTTGTCGCGGCAGGCTGCCCCTGAGGGTTGGCCGAAGTCGACACCAGCGGCCCACCAAATAATTGGCAAAGGGCCGCGGCCAGCGGATGGTCAGTGACGCGCAGCGCCAGAGTATCATGGCCACCACTAATCCACTCGGGTACAGAACCATTATTCGGCACCAGCCAGGTAGTCGGTTTTTGTTGTGGGGTTTGAAAGCGTTCTAGAGCGTCAGCCTCAAGGCCCGCTAGATAAGGAGCAAACTGCTCAGTGCTGGCGGCAATCAATATCAGACCTTTACTAACATTGCGGCCTTTGAGCCGCAGCAATTTTTCGACTGCTGGCAGCGACCCAGGATCGCAACCTAAACCCCACACAGATTCGGTGGGGTAGGCGATGACCGCCTGCTGCTTCAGTAATTGCGCCGCGGCGCAGACCTGAGGATCGCTTAGCCAATCGGTCACGGACAATTATCCGTTGTTCAGTCTTTCCTGCAGGGCTGCATCTTTAGCAATAATAATTGCCGCATTATCAGCACGCTCTTGAACCAGCTTTTGGTGCATAGACGCATCCGCAACACCGATTATTTGAGCTGCAAGGTAGGCTGCGTTTTTAGCGCCAGCTTTACCGATTGCCACTGTAGCAACAGGAATACCACCAGGCATCTGCACAGTTGAAAGCAGTGCATCCAAACCGTCTAGTGAACCATTGATAGGCACGCCAATAACTGGCTTCAAAGTAGTCGCAGAAACAGCGCCGGCCAGGTGGGCCGCCATGCCAGCTGCACAGATAAAGGCCGCGCAGCCACGAGCGTCTGCATCTGTAACATAGCTGTGGGTTGCCGCAGGTGTGCGGTGGGCAGATGTCACCTTAACTTCGAAGGGAATATCAAATTTTTTCAAGATTTCAAAGCTGGCTTCCATTACCGGTAAATCCGAGTCAGAGCCCATTAGAATTGCAACAAAAGCGGTGGTCATTTTTGACACTCCAATTAAAGAAAACGCGGAGGCTACCGGAAGTTTGAATGCGGCGCAATAGTTGACCTAGGGCAGTATTCGACCACTTTATCTGTGTTGTTCATTTAAGTCGCTGGTAGAGACCGTTTTGGCTTTCAATCAGACCTTTTATTTCCAATGCAACGAGCAGTCTAGAGAGCTCAGCGACAGAAAATGAGCCGTCGGTAATCAGACTATCCATATCCGTAGGCTCATAACCAAGCCGCAACAAAAGCCGCTGCTCATCATCGTCAAGCTGTGGCTCCAGAATTGAAGAGCGCGCTGGGGTTTCAGCAGATGAAGCCGTTAACGCCAACCCTGCTAGAGAACCTTTCAATTGCTCGACAATTTCTTCGGCCCGCTCAACAAGATGGGCTCCTTGCTTAATCAGATGGTGACAGCCACGGCTTTGGGGATTGTGGATAGAACCAGGAATCGCAAATACCTCACGATCCTGCTCTAGAGCATAGCGTGCAGTAATTAATGAACCACTCCTCAAAGCGGCCTCCACCACCAGCACGCCCAAACTAAGGCCACTGATAATGCGATTTCGGCTGGGGAAATTAGTCGCTAGGGGCTTGGTAGTGGGCTCAAATTCTGTAATAAGCGTACCGCCCTGATCAATAATTTGCTCAGCTAGCCTGAGGTGGGCGCGGGGATAGATAGCATCTATACCAGTTGCCATTACGGCAATGGTTTTACCCTGGGCATCTAATGCTCCGGTATGAGCTGCGCCGTCGACGCCGTGGGCCAACCCGCTAGTGATGGCAAATCCGCCGGCAGCCAAGTAGTGGCTCCAGGCCCTGGCATTGTCGGCGCCACCACGAGTCATTCGACGGCTGCCGACTACCGCGATCTGAGGAAGATGAAGGTTTTCTATATTGCCGCGTAAATAAAGCAAGCGAGGAGCGCCGCCAATCTGCCTCAACTGCTCGGGATAATCTGTGCTGGTGATGGGAATAATATATGCGCCACAATGTTCTGTGCGCTGCTCAATAGTATCCACCGCCTGCCGCCAACTACCCAGCTCATATTGATCGCGAAGATTCTGCAGCAGCGGGTGAAATGATTCGGGGAAGTCTTTTAGAGGTTGCTCAAAAATACCGCGATAGGTCAGCGCCTGCTCGAGCAGCTGGCGCTGAAACTTGGGAGTAAACTGTTCGAGGTGCTGAGATACCAGCGCATAATGACATTCCCTGTCCATGCGGTATTCCTTAGATGCTTTGTGTGCGGTGCCTTTTCAATCGGCTTTTGTTATTTAATTTTTCAGCCGCTTTTTATTAGCGGCTGTTTGTTAGGGGTTTCGCAGTAAATCGCCCAGGTCAATTTGCCTGTCAGCCTCCATAACCAGAGCAAAGCTCATCTTCTCATAGGTATCAAAGACCATTAACAGGCCGATGC
>CAJQJT010000379.1 GCA_905478725.1 uncultured Pseudomonadales bacterium | reverse complement strand
GGGTGGCTAAGGTAGAGCTGATGGTCATAAAGTGTAGTTCGCGACTGCCGTAGTGGACTGGCATCTGGCGGCCTTTTCCGAGGTCTTTCGCATTACTAAACAGCTGATTCATAAACTGCTCGGTGCTAAAGCCGCGAAAACGCAGAGCCAAATGCTCTCAGTACTGAGCCATGACCATGTCGTCTGCTTTAAAGGCGGCGATGGTGCCGGCAACCGACGCTTCTTCTCCGGTGCAGGTTATGTAAAAACTCAGCCGTCCCTGACGCTGTGCACCGACCATGCGCTCGTCGAGAAGACGGGTGTAGACCATGTCGGTATAGATTTTTTCTGCCAATTCCGCCGACATCGGAGCGACCACTGCGCCGGGCGTCAGCTCGCCATCTGCCTGAAGTTGAGACAGCATGGGAATGGTTAAAGAGGATTTATCCAAAAACACTGGCGTGGTGATCTGCTCAGGCTCTTTATCCAGCTGAGGCTCTTTACTCAGCTGAGGCTCTAGGGATTCATCTGGGGAATGTTTATCTGCCATGTAACACCTCAAAATAATTGCGCGACAATCAGCGACTTAAACCTAACTGGAGTCTCTGAAAAGCGACCTTGTAGGTCTTATTTATAGCTGTAAAATTAGCATGAGGAGTGCTAGAGAATCCTACCAAAGTAGCGGACTGGCAATGCTCATTAAGATATTTAATTGCGTGAAAATGGGCCGTATTGACGATTTATTGCGGTTATTTAACTACACTAATTTAATCTACCAATGCTTTTCTAAGCTATGGCATTATTTGGTTTTGGTGTTTGGCTATTCCAAACCCGTAAACTGCAATAACCCCTCAATAACAACAGAGCGACAACGGCTATAAAAAGCGGGCCTTCTATGACTGACTATAAGCTGGATAATATTGACTGGAAGATACTGGACATTCTGCAATCAGATGCCAGCATTTCAAATTTGGAACTTTCTGAACGGGTATTTCTATCTCCATCGCCCTGTTCCAGACGGGTTAAGAACCTCGAAACACTGGGTTATATTTCTCGGCGAGTAACGCTGATTGATCCCCGCAAAGCCGGTTTGCCTGTGACAGTGTTTGTTCAAGTCACTATGCATCACCAGATCAAAAAAGATCTCGATCATTTCGCTCAGCAGGTAGTGGACTGGCCTCAGGTAATGGAGTGCTATCTGATGACTGGGGATTTTGATTATTTGATTCGGGTGGTGACACCGGACCTGTTTGCCTATCAAGAATTTCTCGATCAGTTAACTCAGGTCAGCGGTGTCGATCATGTTAAGAGCAGCTTTTCGCTCAAGCCCATCTGCTACAAAACCGAATTGCCTCTGGGGCATTTACTCTAGGCTGGCACACTCTCTTTTGGGCTCGGTTGATAGAGATTGGTCGCCTTGGTAAAGCGCTCCTCGGCGACCCGATCAGCGATAACAAATGTGGGCACATTCTCGCTGTCGCTGCGGACAAATATTTCACGCAGAGTGCTGCCAATGCCCTCCACCTTGGCGCCTAAGTCCGCAGAATAATCCTTTACACCATAGCTGGCTTCGAGCATTTTTCTCTGGCAATAGACATCAATGATACCGCCGGCATTGACCACATAATCCGGCGCATAGAGGATGCCACGCTGATGCAGTTGGTAGCCGTGATCCACAGAGGCCAGCTGATTATTCGCCGCTCCGGCAACAATGGTCGCCTTAAGCTGACTGATGCTCTGATCATTAATCGCCGCACCCAGAGCACAGGGCGCAAAGACATCTACATCCAGTGAAAAGATCTTGTCGCCCTTTACTGCAGTGGCATTTAGCTCACGTACAGCACGGTCTACATTGGCCTGAACAATGTCAGTAACAAAGAGTTCAGCGCCTGCATCTCGCAACTGCTCCGCAAGGCGATAACCTACATTGCCGAGCCCTTGAACAGCCACTTTTACACCTTTTAAATCAGTCCGCCCAAGCTTGTAATATACAGCTTCGCGAAGACTGACAAAAACACCGTAAGCAGTGCTCGGGGATGGATCGCCGCCGTGGGCTGAGACTTTATCGACCCCGCTGACAAAACTGGTCTTTTCACCGATCTTGAGCAAATCCGCCACCGAGGTGCCGGAGTCTTCAGCGGTAATGTAGCGTCCGCCAAGTCCCTGAATAAAATCCCCCATGGCATGGAGCAGTGCATCGCTTTTATCTCGCACTGGATCTCCAATAATTACCGCTTTGCACCGCCCAGTTGCAGATTGGCGAGGGCCGATTTATAGGTCATGCCCCGGGACAGACGCAATACATCGGTGAGTGCTTCATCGTCTGATGCATAGGGCCACATCCGACAGCCGCCGAGCGCCGGCCCGAGATTAGTATTGTGCACCGCAATAATGGCTTTCAGACCGGATGCGCTATCGTTAAAAAAGGCGACCTGCTGATGATCATCAAACTCGCTGTGAGAAAAAACAGACATTCCACGTCTCCGGTCCCATAGGACTAAACAGTTAGCATTTAAAACTGCGATTTTATCAGCGCCACAGCGAAGAAAAATTGCGCGTTTAACCGAGAATTTAAATGCTTTAGCAGGACGACAATGATTTGCCGGAAAAAATGGAATTATTAACTAAATCGGGCTGGGTAGTTTATTTTGCGCGTTGGTCGCTCTATTTGAGTAGATCATCGAAATTCACCTCCTCCCATAAGGCTGTCTTAAGGATTGGCGAATAATCTAGCCCCATCAACCTGAGGCATAGAGTCAATATGACAAGCTTAACCACTTATCAACAAGCCAACCCGCTGACACCAAGCCTGCGTTGGCTCAGCCGTTCACTGACAGCAATGCCCGATTTTCAGCTCTATACAGTCGGGTCTGCCGAGCGCAACAGGGTCGAGAACTATATTAGCAATCAATTTAGCGCAATCTATAGCGCCAAGATAAGCAGCTTTATGCCCTATCTGGTCACCATGAACTGTGAGGGTGGCATCAGCGCCACCGCGGGTATACGCCCGGCGGACCAGCAAGCGCTATTTCTCGAGCAATATCTGGGGCAGTCCATTGAACAGAGCCTTTCGGCGCAGACCGGCGCAGCGGTCAAGCGCCAGCATATTGTCGAAATTGGCAATCTCGCTGCCACTCGCCGTGGCAGCAGTCAGCTACTGTTTTTACTCTTGACCGGACTGCTTCACAGCAC
>CAJQJT010000378.1 GCA_905478725.1 uncultured Pseudomonadales bacterium | reverse complement strand
TGCTTCCAGTGGATCTTTAGGAGTAATTGCTTTGGCCTGCTCAAGAATTTTGGGCATCAACTTTTCGCGGATGCTGTCTTGAATTAACAGACGACTACCGGTGACACAGAGGGCACCCTGGTTCGGAAACGCTCTATCCACAGCAAAAGCCGCGACTAAATCCAAATACTCTTCACTATCGTCAAACACAATAAAAGGTGACTTGCCGCCACACTCGAGAATTAAGCGTTTCATATTCGATTCGCCGGCCGTTTTCATCAAGGCCTTGCCGGTGGCACTGCTGCCCACAAAGGTTAATAGGTCCACGTCCATATGCCGCGCTAAACGGTCACCGACATTTACGCCATCGCCGTGTACCACGTTAAATACACCGGCGGGTACGCCCGCTTCAAGGGCCAACTCGGCTAAAAAGCAGGTTGACAATGAGGTGAACTCAGAGGGTTTTAGTACTAATGAATTGCCCGTTATCAGTGCAGGACCAACCTTGCCAATGGCCAGTGCCAGGGGATAGTTCCAACCCAAAATACCCGCTACAACTCCCACAGGTTTGCGGGTTTGATAAATCAACGTACCCTGATCGGTGCCGCAGGTACCCAACAACTTATCAATGTTATTGGCGGCGGTACGTAAGCTGCCCGGCGCGCGCGCAAGGTCGTCGGTGATGGCATTATTAATCGGCTTGCCAACATCCATGCTTTCATACAGCGCAAAGGTGTCTTTATGCTCTTCAACCAGGTCCGCGAGCTTATTTAAAACTGCCGCTCTTGCCGCAGAGGATTGCTTGCGCCAAATGCCCGATTTAAAGGTTGCACGAGCACTGGCAACGGCCTGCTCTACTTCTGAGCCATCGCCATTGGCAAAGCTGTATAACAACTCACCATTGCGGCCGGCAAACTTTTCGATGGTTTTACCGCCCACGCAATCTTGATATTTTCCATCAATAAAATTGCGAACCTTAAAAGAGGCTTGTGCGGCACGCTCGTGCCAATTGACTGTACTCATAATATTTCCCTGCAAAAGTAATAAGAATTTTTAGTTAAAGGTGACTCTATTTTTTAAAGCGTCTTCATCAAAGGCTGCGCCATGGCCCGGTGCGTCGGTCAGATGAATAAGGCCACCGATTTTTTCATCGTAGGTCATGCCGCCGATTACCGGATCGGTGACAAACTCATAGGCAGAATCGAGGTCTAGGAAGTAGACATTAGGTCGTGCCATCGCAAAATGGGCCGCAGCACTCAGCGCCAAGCGTGACTCCGCAAAGCAGCCGATCATGCATTTGCAACCGGCGGCCTCAGCAATAGCGTTTATTTTCAAACCCGTATGAATACCGCCAGATTTACCCAATTTAATATTGAGATAATCAGCCGCACCCAATTTGATAAGCTTCAAAGCATCTTTGTCATCGAAGACACTTTCGTCGGCACAGATAGGCAGGTTGACCTTGTCACGCAGTCGCGCCAAGTTGTCGAAATCCCACACAGCCAATGGCTGTTCCGAGTACTGCAGATTTAACGGCGCCATGGCATTGATATTGGCCACTGCCGTGGGAAAATCCCAGCCTTGGTTGCTGTCCACTTTAATATGCACATCAGGGCCAGCCAGTTCACGTACAGCCTTAACATGAGCCACATCTTCTAGGCCAGGACGACCCACTTTCATCTTAATGGCGTCGAAACCATTGCCCAGAATAACCTTGGCTGCCTCTACCGTCTGCTCGACTGTTGCTTGCATACCAATCGTCAAGTCAGTTCTAATTTCGCGGCGCTCGCCACCCAAAAACTGGTACAACGGCATATTCGCAGCCTTTGCTGCAATATCGTATAGCGCCATATCAAAGGCCGAACGGATCGAGGCTTCTCTAACAATGTATCCGTTAATCTCGGTCATCCGGGCCTCGATAGCCAGTGGGTCTTTACCGATCATTAACTGCGCTAACTGCTGCCCAGTTTGGTAATTGGTCTGCTGCGTATCGCCAACAATATAGGCGCAGGGACTGGCTTCACCCCAGCCGACTAGACCACTGTCGGTAGTGATTTTAACGGCGACATTTTCAGCACCGTACATTGTGCCAATGGTCACTTTTAACGGTTGCCCAAAAGGAACATCAATCGTGTAAATATCAACTTGTGAAATAATCATTAAGCGAACTCTCCTTGTTTAGAGGTCATTGAGGTATTGTTTAAATCGAGCATGCGCTCAAGAATAGGTTCGACACCGTCGACGATCGGGTCGACGACCGGCAAACCTGTCTCTTGAGCGATTTTGTCTATCAGCGCACGACGCTGTTCAGATGGCACCGCCGAGGTATTTAAGCTGATGCCTACACATTGCACTGCTGGATTGGTTAGCCGCGCCATTAAAAGATTGGTGTCAATACAGGTTTGTACACTGGGAATCGGGTGATTGGGGCAGCCCACAATATGCTCGCGCATAGGGTCATGGCACAGCACAATGGCATCAGGCTGAGAGCCATGTAAGAGACCCAAACTGACACCTGCATAGGCCGGCGTAAACAGCGAGCCCTGGCCTTCAACAATATCCCAATGATCAGCATCATTGCTCGGGCTTAAGCTCTCGGCAGCGCCAGCGGTAAAATCACAGACCACCGCATCAATAGGAATACCACTGCCGGAAATCATAATGCCGGTCTGACCAGTGGCGCGAAAATCGCAGTTAACCCTACGAGCCTTGAGCGCCTTGGCAATTGCCAAAGTGGTGTATTTCTTGCCCACAGAGCAGTCGGTGCCAACCGCTAATAGGCGTTTACCGCCACGCTTTTCACCACTGCCAATCGGCAATCCCTGAGGTGGGATACGCACATCAATTAAACGTACATTGTGCTGCTTAGCCGCTTCGCGTAACTCAGGGTAATCATTAAGTTTGGTATGCAGACCACTGACAATATCCAATCCAGCGGCAATCGCCTCAAGCAGCGATGGAATCCAATTGGCCTGAATAGCTCCTCCTACCGGCGCAGAACCAATCACCAAGCTCTTGGCACCTGCCACAGCAGCCTCAGCAATCGACATATCCGCCAAGCCGGTGTCAATTTCACAGCTGGGAAAACGATGTTGAGCCAGACATTTTTCGGGCGCCCACTGCACAATACCCAGGGCCGTTTTGGCATAGACTGCACTGGGCACATCGCCGAGAAAGATTAAATAGGGGGCAGACAGCTGCAGGGTAACCGGCATAAGAAGCTCCATTTCTATTGAGAAAATAGTAAAAGCCCGGGGCAGTGGACTGCCGCAGGCATAAAAGACTAGGGTTTTATTGAGAGGTACAAACCTATGCCTAATAAGACTCTAAAGCGGCATAAATCCCTACCCTAGACATAGAAAATAATAAAAAACCCACAAGGCTACTGTGGTGTCAACGACCCACTGGCCAGCAGGAACTGTAAAAACTTCGCAACCTCAACCATGTCCTTGCCCACAAACTTAATTGTGTAAGCA
>CAJQJT010000377.1 GCA_905478725.1 uncultured Pseudomonadales bacterium | reverse complement strand
CACTGGTGGCACATAGCTGCGCACATCGTTGAGCCAGCCACGCTGAGCAGGCTCAAAGGAGAGATAGTGGTTCTTCACCAGAAATTCGCCATCCACTAGGTCGCGAATGGTCTCCGTCTCAAAGTTAAAATGCTCTGTGCTCACAGTAGTTTCTGGACGGGATTTTAAGGTCCATTTTTTATTGATTAACGGTGCTGTCATGGGGTGTACCAAATAGGTGATGAATAGGCGCGATCTTGAATGGTTTTTGGCGCGCGGGGATCTATCTCGGCACCAAAGTATTTTTCGTCGTAGGCGGTCCAGCGCGGAGTGGGAATCTGAATGACTCTGACATAGTAGAATGCACGCTGTTCTGGATCGAACTCGGGATCAGTCCAAACTGTAGTTAACTCGGCGGCACCTATGCTATTGCTATAGGTAACATTTTCACTGTCGACAGTATTGCCCACTGCGGGAATCTCGCCGGTTAACCAGCTCTTCTTGCGGCCATCGGAGAGGGCCACATCAAATATCTGCTCCGCGGTTTCGCCACTGGCATTGAGCCAGCCTTTAATAATTTGCACACGGTCGAGGTTGGCACCATCTGGATCTCGGGTAGCGGCAACCATAAAGCTTGGGGCTTTCGCCTCGGGACCTCGGGTTAAATCGCCACCCATGGGAACACCCTTTGCATAGCCAATACTGGCGTAATCAGCGCTCAATACATCCGCCGGTTCATATTCCCAGCCACCAAAAAAGCGCAGCTTAATGCGGGTGCCCGAGGTGGCATACACTTCACGTCGCTTAATCGCATCAAAGATCGACTCGCGAGTATTTTCCCCAGACCAGACCGCGGCCAAACCAGAGGAAACCAGTCTCCAGATCTTCTGTAGCTGATCCGCCATACGCTTTTCAGTGCGATCCACAGAGGGCTCGTCGTGGGCAAATTTGCCGAAGAAGTTATCTTCATTGGTAGTGGACATACCGGTGTGAGAATCGGTGCTGCCGATAATGCCAAACTTAAACGGGTTGGTGCCCAGATTGGCCTCGTGGCGCAGGCCTTCACGCAGTGCCGAGCGGGTATATTCGTACTGCAACATCTCCGGCTCTTTATCCGTGCCCAGAGTAATATTGCCCTGATCCCAGGTTTCAAAATCAGCAAATTCATCATCTGGAGACAAATATGGGTGGGCTTCGCCATCCCCTTTGACCTGGGTAGTTTCATAGACTGGTTCCCAGCGTGCGCGCTTGCGGGCATAGGAGGCGTCTAGGGGCAGGCCATTTTCGCGGTTCGGCGCGAACATGCGGCCGTTACTCACATTGCCGTTGTGGGCAATGGCAAGCACCTCACCTCCGGTTTGCTTTTCATAATCTGCGAGAGCGTCCCACAGATCTTCCGGGTCATTGCTGTGCTGGGCGGAAAACGGCGTCATCTGAGATGCCGTCTCGGCGCCGTCTTTGTAGATCACCACTCGGTGAAGATTGTCGCCGGTGATCATGGAGGTCCACTCGTAACCGACAAAGGCGGTAAATAATCCCGGCTCATTGTATTTGTCGGCGACTGCAGAGGCCTCCTGCCAAATAGACGCGCGCAGGCTGTCCGGTGTTAGATACTCTGGCTCACTAGTCTGGATCGCATTGGAGAAGGCCAGGGCCAAGCTCATCATATCCCCCTGACGCAATAACTCTTTCCATTCCGTACCCATTTTCCATTCATCTAAACGGGGATCATCGAGGGCCATCTGGGCATAAATACCCAGATATTCCGCATGATCTGTGACCGCTAAAAAGTCTAATGGACGACGTAATTTGGCCGGCATGCCGTTGTCCGCCTGAACTGTTTCACCGCGGGCAAATTTGAACGCCTGATCCTTGGTCAGTCGCGTCTGCATAATATAGGCATCAGCAGAGAGCTTAGAATGCAGGTGTAAATCACCCCAGTAGAGATTGGTAAGGCTGTCTCTTACCGGCGCTGAGTAAAGTAGCTTTTGATCGGCCAGTGAGGGTTCAGCAGCGCTAGCTGATAGACCTACTGCCAGTGCCAAAACGGCAAGGGTCGAACCCTGAATAAGTTTGTGCATTATTATTTTCCTTAGCTAGAATTTTTACGTGACATACTGGATAGCCACCTAATCGATTACTTAATGCTTATAGGCCGATAGAGGGGTGACAATTTCAATGAGATTACCGTTGTTATCGCGAATAAATAGCAACCTAACACCCGCCGCATCAAAGTCGGTTGGAGGCAATTCAAGCTCGACGCCGCGACGGATTAATTCTGCCGCCACTGCATCCACATCAGCACTGGTAAAAGCCAGGTGCACATAGCCACGATCGGACATAGCGGTAAAGACATCGGGGGCGACTTTCTCAGCCTGAAATTCTTTAGCAGTACCCACTACTTCGATCATAAAACCATTGGCGGCGATATAGCCTACGTCGACATCCGGGTAACCTTCGATATCCCATTCGCGAACCACTTCAAAACCGAGAATAGAGTTGTACCATTCAACCGTGCCTTTGTAGTCGGCAGTGGAAATCATAATGTGGTCGGCGCGCATCAGCGCCAGTGGATTCGGTTTTGGCGAACTGTCTTTACTAGAAGTGTCTTTACTAGAAGTGCCTTTACTAGAAGTACCTTTACCTGAAGTGTCTCCGGCAAACGCACCCACGGTAATAGCGGACATGATCATTGCAACAATAATGGCTTTAAACATGGCAACTACCTCAGCTGATCGGAATTGATAATGTCGGTACTGACATCCGGGTTCACATAGTCATTGAGCAACTCGTGAAAACGCTGCACACGCTTCTCCTGATGAGTGAGCATGCAACCATTAAAGCCGCGGGAGTTGAGTCCCTGCTGCTGGCTGGTGCCGATACTCAGATCCTGGTCTGCCACATAGCCCACGGACTGACCGTCGCCATAAACACTGTGACGGTTTTCAGCCCATTCCAATGGCATAGGCCCAATCGGCGTAATCACCTCAGTCATGCCCTCAATCGGAGGGGCGAGAACCCAATGATGGAAAACGCATTTCTGCGCATCGGTGGGATGGGGTTCGGTGCGCAAGATCTGACACTGTTCCGGAGACATGGTGATGGTGAGGTTGGGGAACAATGTACAGTGGAAATAATCCACTAACTGCTGATCGCTCATATTTTCATAGTTGCTGAAGCCACGCTCAGGCCCGAGACGGCGTTTGGCCGCCACTATGGCTTCCCGTATATCGCCTGTGTGACCATTATAATCGGCTGGATCTACTTCCCAGGCTCGTGCCACTTCATCCAGTGGGGAGGGTACTTCGCCGGTGTGGAATTCTGGATTGCGGGTGGTGGCCTGATGGCCTTTCATCCACATGGAGTTATGGCCGCTTTCATACATTTCAAACAGCGTGTCTGGCAGACCATCATTAATAAAAGTCGACAGCTCCGGATGAATGGTGGGCAGGTGATAACTTTCGTTAAAATTGTCGCGAATAATTTTCCAATTAAAATTGGCGTCCGCCGACAGATACATGACCCGTACCCAGTTATCCAGGCCGTAATCTTTGAGGCGCTCAGGCAATGGTGCCAGCCATTCCAATAACGGTTTTACGTCGGGGTCCATACAGTAAAAAATAAACGGCCCCCAGATTTCGCAGCGCACTTCGCTGAGGGTGACTTTGCCGCAGGGGTCTCCATCGGGAAAATCGTCTGGATCTTGGACATTCACCAGCACGCCATCAGGTGAAAACTGCCAGCCGTGATAGCCACAGGTTATAAGGTCGCTACCCCCAATCTCACCGAGAATTAAGCGATTACCGCGGTGAGGGCAGGAGTTGTAAAAGGCTTTAATGGAATCATCGGATTGGCGAATCATAATCACTGATTCGGTACCCAGGTTGTGGCGCACGTAATCGCCCTCTTCTTCCAGCTCGGCAACCATGCCGCCGAGATGCCACACTTTGGGCCACAGATGTTGATTCTCGCGGGCCATAAATTCTTGGGAGATATAGCGGTCGGCTGTAATAGTGTCGCCCCGCACAGGGATATCAAATCCCTTGGCGTAGCGAGAAGTATCTGATACTGCGGTCATAGTCTGGCTCTCTTTAAATGGCTCTCTTTAAATGGCTCTCTTTAAATGGCTCTTTTTTTAAACAGCTCTTTTTTAAACAGGTTTTTTTAAAATAAAAGGCTAGCTAAAAGCCAGCCAGTATTTCCCAGGATTACTTGGCGATAAGACCGCCATCAACCACTAGCTCCGTGCCAGTGACATAGCTAGCTTCATCGGAGGCCAGGAACAGAAC
>CAJQJT010000376.1 GCA_905478725.1 uncultured Pseudomonadales bacterium | reverse complement strand
ACCGAACTCAGTAGTGAAATGGTTCATCGCCGATGGTAGTGTGGGGTTTCCCCATGTGAGAGTAGGTCATCGCCAGGATTCTAAATTAAAAACCCCCGTATGCTTGCGCATGCGGGGTTTTTTTTGCGTTGGATTTAGTGGGTAACAGGAGATCCCTCGTCGCTTCGCTCTGTCGGGATGACAGCCGTTTTTTTAAGGTGGCCGCAGGCTGGTACTGTTACAGAGGGACAGGGATACCTATTGGCATCTCACCATCACAACACGGCTGTCATCTCGAGCGATGGTGAGGGATCTCGGCATTGATCGGCACTACGCATCTTTACCCTGGCCTCTAGCTATCGCGCATCATCTATAGTGGCCGCTGCTTTATAAATAGTTAGTTACAATAGCTCTAGCGCAATAACGCCTAACGTTTTTTGCTATGATGGCGCGCAGCAGATGAATTGCGACGACTTAACGGTTCAATATCACGTGAAAAAATTAGCTGTTTTATTTACCTACACCTTACAAGCACCTGATCATAGAAAATCGCAAAAGAATTGGAGACAACTGCGTGTCTAGAGTGTTTTTACAATACTGGAAGCCTTGGTTGGCGATAAATATAGTATTCGCTGGACTAGTCATTGTCTTTGACTACCACCACCTGCACGGTGAGAACGCGCTGCTCGAAAACCTCCAGGGCCTTTTTTTGATCGGGTCCGCCCTGGCTTACTTTCGGCTGGCAATGCTTAGTTCTGGCGATACTAGCTTGGCCTGTTTAGGCGCTGGCATGCTCTGTTTTAGTTTTTTTACTCGTGAGGTCGATCTTGAGTTATTGCCTGTTATCGAGCATGTCGGCTTCTTGTTTCAGGGAGCCGGACGAACAATCCTATTGTTATTTCTTTGGTCCCTTTACGCATGGTTCGTTGTTACCCATGGTGGTTTTAAGTCACATATCAAGCGCCTTCGTGGGGGCAAATACCTGAACAACTTTATGGTCTGTTTCCTTCTGTTAGTTGTCAGTGTCATATTCGATAGAAGTCTGTTTTTGGTGGATTATTCGCGGCTGTTCGAAGAGCTGGCTGAAACTAATGCCTATCTGGTGCTAGCGGTGCCGGCTTTCTACGAGCTTTATTCCAGGTACACCAAAAATTGGCAATTGTCCGACCCAATGAATGCGAAAGTCGAGGAGACGTCGCTGCTGTAATTACAGCTAAGCCGTAGCCTTTAATTGTTGTGGCTGGCAAATAATCGAGTAAGCTCCACTCACTCAAATGCCCTTAATCTTTACCGAGCATGAAAATGGATTACTTACTTTATCTTTCCTTGGGTGCCGTCGCTGGAATTATCAGCGGGTTATTTGGCCTAGGCGGTGGCGTTGTTATTGTCCCGATTCTGATTCTGGCGTTTGAATTTCAGGGTATGGCCTCTGAGATCTCTACCCATGTCGCTATTGGCACTTCATTGGCTACCATTTTGGTCACCTCTCTCACGTCAATTTACACCCACCAGCAAAAGCAGGCCATACGCTGGGATTTGGTCGGGTATATTACTCCAGGTATTATGCTTGGCGCGTTACTCGGCGGCTTAGTGGCACTATCATTGAGAGGCTCTTTACTGCAGCTATTGTTTGGAGGCTTTTTGGTATTGGTTGCCCTGCAGATGCTGTTTTATAAGCCAGGCATAGGTACAGGATCTTCGCCAAAGCCTTTGCTTCTGAGTGTTGCAGGTACTGCTATTGGAGGTCTCTCAACGCTCTTCGGTATAGGAGGAGGCTCTCTCACAACTCCCTTTCTTACTTTTAATCGGGTAAAGATTCACCATGCAGTAGGTTCCGCAGCTGCTTGTGGGTTTCCTATCGCGCTAGCAGCAACGGTGATTTATGCCACTGCTGCCAGTCCCTCTGGGCTAATGCCTGCCTCCACCCTCGGCTACATATTTGTTCCTGCTTGGTTGGGTATAATTATCGCCAGTGCACCCTGTGCGAGACTTGGTGCCCTGCTGGCACATCGAACTAATGCAGCCTTGCTTCAGAAGTTATTTGGCATTCTGTTGCTGTTGCTGGGCGGCCGCTTTATGTGGCTTAACCTTCCCCATTAACCTAGCGGGCAATTATTGTGTCTGATACACAAAGTAAAATTTTACAAATTCTCAAGGATGGAGCATTCCATTCCGGCGAGGCCTTAGGTGAAGCTGTCGGTTGTAGCCGCACTGCCGTATGGAAGCATCTGCAAAAACTTGAAGCCCTAGGTTTGTTTATCGAGACCACCAAAGGGACAGGGTACCGAATTGTAGGCGGCGTTGACTTGCTCGACGACAAGGCTATCTCTGAGGACCTGCCAGTCAGCGTGATGCCACTCTTGTCGAATATTGAGGTTTTCCAAACCATAAATTCAACCAACACCTACGCCCGGGAATTGGCTGAAAGGAATTCTGTTTCAGGGTCTGTGATCCTTGCCGAACAGCAGACTGCCGGCCGCGGACGCAGAGGTAAAAGCTGGATCAGTCCATTCGCAGCAAACATATATCTGTCCATAGTCTGGGATTTTGAGCAGGGTGCCCAGGCTCTCGAAGGTCTTAGTCTAGCTGTTGGGGTTGCTGTAAAGCGTGCTTTGACGGCTTATGGGCTCGAGGCAGTGAAGTTGAAGTGGCCCAATGATATTTATGTTGAGCAAAAGAAACTTGGGGGTATTTTACTAGAGATGATTGGCGATCCTGCTGGGCATTGCACAGTGGTGGTTGGTGTTGGGCTCAATGTCTCTATGCCAGCCTTTCAGGCTAAAGTGATTGACCAGGCTTGGACCGACGTAAACACGGAACTGCAGGCCTTGCAGTCAGGGGCTGCGGGTGCAGAAATGCCATCTCGAAACAAGCTTGCGGCAGGGCTAATCTCAGAAATCCTCCCATTGCTTAATACCTTTCAGGGTCTAGGGTTTGGCGCCTATAGAGACGAATGGCAGGCGGCAGATGCATTCTATGATCAGCCCGCAGTGATAAGTACTCCGAAGCAATCTATAGCCGGAGTCGTCAAAGGCGTGGATACTAACGGCGCCCTCCGTCTTGAGCTAGATGGTGGCAGAATTGAGAGCTTTATCGGCGGGGAACTAAGCCTGAGGTTAGTAAAATGATCCTACAAATTGATGCGGGGAATACGCGTATAAAGTGGCGGGCTCTCGATGGTTCAGGAGTTGTTCATCAGGGTAATCAAGCCACTGCGTCTGTATTAGCCGGGGAGCCTTTACAGCTATCTGGCGTTTCTGGTCTGACCTTGGCGCAGCTCTCAAGTGTTGCTGGTGTTAAGGTCGTTACAAAGCTATCAAGGCAGATGGCGAGCGACTTTGGTGTTGTTCTCCAAGTCGCCAAAGTCAGCGCTCGGGTAGGTGCAGTAAGCTGTGGTTATTTAGTACCAGAAAAGCTTGGGGTTGATCGCTGGATGGCGGTATTGGCAGTGTTCCAAAAGACTGGGCGAGCCTCGGTAGTGGTAGATGCTGGAAGTGCAGTAACGATCGATGTGGTAACCGGGGAGGGCAAGCATCAGGGGGGCTATATTGTGCCGGGCATCCGGCTCCTCCATGAGTCCCTACAGAAGGGCACAGACCAAGTTCAGGTAAATCAGGCGGTCTCTGGCAACATGAATGGGCCCGGAGTCTCCACGGAGCAAGCGGTCACCAGGGGCTGCACTCTGATGCTAGTGGCGTTGATCGAGCGCTTGGCTGCCGAGCACCGTGCCGACCTGGTAATTACTGGTGGTGATGCGCTGCTGCTAAAGGCCCAGCTTGCACCTCAGGTAGACTATTATGCAGACTTAGTCCTCGACGGCCTCTCTGTTGAGGGTGTTAGTTTTAGATCGGGTGCTGACAGATGAGGTCCCTGCTGGTTTTAATACTATTAATCAATGTTCTCGGCTATTTGATGATGACAAATGTGCCGCCAGGGGCAACTCTGGTCACCCCAGCAGGGAACAATTATGAGTCTCACTCTGGGCCCGTCGCCAGTCCTGGCACCCTTGTACTTCTACAGGAACTATCCGATGAGGATCTCGCCGCAATGGCTGCGGAAGCCTTGGGCGAAGTTATCACAGAGAATGAGCCTGTGGAGCTCTGTGATGTTCTTGGACCCTTTGCCGATAACCAGCTAGCCGCGACCGCCCTTTTTACTTTATTGCCGGATTTAGCCAACAAAGACGGCCTCATTATTGGATCTCCATCTGCCAAATATTGGCTGTCTATACCCGCGGCTGAAACCCCCGCTATCGCCCTAAACTCATGGCGTCAATTCGAAACTAAAAAAAGATACCTAGAAGACTGCATGGAGGTTGCTTCTGGGCTTAAGTTTCACTAGAATCGCGCTCCGTTATTGTGATGCTGGCGTAGCTCAGTTGGTAGAGCAGCTGACTTGTAATCAGCCGGTCGGGGGTTCGACTCCTCTCGCCAGCTCCATTTCTTTAGCTAAGGTATTAATATTGTTGAACATATTAATACTGCGCTGAGAAAATTAACGGCCTTTTTTAAAGGCATTTTGCCGGTTTATGGCGCTAAAAAGTCATTTATGGCTGATTTTAGTAAGGCGGCAAGGATAGTTATTGGCAAGATGCCCAGATTCAATTGCCTCCGTGAAGGTGAAAGCGAAGTAAAAAGAGTAAATATTTAGCTATAAGGGCGGGATTCCCGAGCGGCCAAAGGGATCAGACTGTAAATCTGACGCGAAAGCTTCGGTGGTTCGAATCCACCTCCCGCCACCATAGTTGGATAAGGTATGTTTTGTGCTGAGTTAGGAAAGTAGTCAGTGTGTGGAGGTGGATTAGAGCCACCTTGGTTCGACAAGTAGCTTTAGCTGCTTGAACGTCACTTTAGTGGCGGCCCGGAGGGTGAGGCTCGAAGAGCTGAATAATCCACCTCCCGCCACCATAGTTCAAGTAAAGTTAGGCAAGAGTTAAGCGAGTCCTGAAGCTAGGGTTTTCGGGTGACAAGGATCGGCGCGACTTGAAGTGTTTTTGTGTTCAAGCGGGCATAGTTTAATGGTAGAACCTCAGCCTTCCAAGCTGATGATGCGGGTTCGATTCCCGCTGCCCGCTCCAGTTACTGGTAAAGGTTTGTGCTCATATAGCTCAGCGGTAGAGCACTTCCTTGGTAAGGAAGAGGTCACCGGTTCAAGTCCGGTTATGAGCTCCATATATTCGTGAGACGATAGTTCTTGCGTGTGTAATAAGTAGTACGAGTAGTTGGCTTAAACAACTAGATTTAAGCTGCTAGATTTAAAGTTCAGGGCATTAGCTAAGATAGGTTAACGGCCCGCTAATGTTCCGATTAGGAGACACTGAGATGGCAAAAGCAAAGTTTGAAAGAAATAAGCCCCACGTCAACGTAGGCACCATTGGCCACGTCGATCACGGTAAAACCACATTGACCGCTGCGATCACTCGCGTCTGTGCAGAAGTTTGGGGCGGAGAAATGAAAGCCTTTGACCAAATTGATAATGCACCAGAAGAGCGCGAGCGCGGAATCA
>CAJQJT010000375.1 GCA_905478725.1 uncultured Pseudomonadales bacterium | reverse complement strand
TTCGGTAATGCGCTGATAGTGGGCGATAAACTCAGTAATCTGGCTGGCTGTCATAATGCCGTTTGCTGACTCTTTGGCTGAGGCTAAATTCGCTGAGGCTCCATTGGCTGAGGCTCCATTGGCTGAAGCTCCATTGGCTGAAGCTCCATTGGCTGAGGCTCCATTGGCTGAAGCTCCATTGGCTGAGGCTCCATTGGCTGAGGCTCCACTATGTAAGGCGCCGATACGCGCACGCATTTTTTCTTCTTGCTCCAGTCGCCAGTTAAAGACGCTTTCGAAAGAGGGCGCCTGCAGCATAATTAGCTGATCGAGCTGAGCAAACAGTGCTTGGTACTCTCCCGCCAGTGCTTGATTGACAGTATTGCGCCAGACTCCATCCGTATCCTGTTCTGCCTCTAGGCTATTTAGCGGTTCCACTAATTGGTCCGCGGTCTGTGGTTTGGCGCCGACGCACCAGCCTTCAAAAATAATAATATCCACCTGCCCGCTAATAGAGTCGCACTGCTCCATTGGCATGCGGTCATCGCGGCTTTTATCAAACCGTGGGATAAGGGTTTGTGCAGATCCATCGACAAGCTGTGCAAGGGTTTTTAGCGCTAACGGAATGTCGTGAGTGCCGGGCACGCCGCGAGTTTCTAATAGGGGGTGAACCTCAATAGCTAGCTGCTGGCGCTCTAACTTGGTGAGATAAAAATCATCCAGTGACAGAGAGACGCAGCGCAGGTCATAACGCTCGTTGAGCACTGTGCAGAGATAGTCGGCAAGAGTGGATTTACCTGAACCCTGGGAACCATTAATACCAATAATCAGCGGCTTTT
Organism: uncultured Pseudomonadales bacterium; assembly: GCA_905478725.1. Taxonomy (GTDB): domain Bacteria; phylum Pseudomonadota; class Gammaproteobacteria; order Pseudomonadales; family Porticoccaceae; genus HTCC2207. The sequence goes on along the minus strand of CAJQJT010000375.1, from coordinate 2,130 downwards.
TACTGGGGTTTTGGTATTCCTCGAGCAGTGGCGAAAACCATTTTTCGGCGCTCAGTAAATAGCTTTCGGGGAGTTTGTTGCGGGTTAAAAACTGTTGCTCGGCAGGGCTCATGCTAGTTACTTTGGTTTTGATAAACATTCAGATTAAAGTGGATCAGGGTTTCAAGCTTATCCAACTTGGCTAACATCTCCTGCTGTTCCGGGCGACTATGCCAATAGTAAGGCGTCATCTTTAATAGGTCGAGAATATCGCTGCCAGTCACGACAATAGTCTGCTTGACTTCAATTGTTTCCAGCAGGGTAAATTGCGCGGCCTGTTCCAAACCGGCAGTGTTGCCTCCATGGGGTAGGGACTGCTCATAGATTAGCGCGGTGAGGCCAGAGAGATGCTGGGCACCGGGACCCACCATAATCAACTTGCCACCGGGCTTGAGTACCCTTGCGGTCTCTTCGACACTGATCGGTGAAAATACTGAAATAGCGGTGTCTATGCGATTCTCAAACAGCGGAATATTGTAGACACTGTCCACTGCCAGGCGGGCATCCATATTGCGCTTTGCCGCGAGACGCACGGCGAGCTTGGAAATATCCATACCCAGAAGCTTAAGTTTGGTGGTATTTGTTGCAGAGGGGTTTTGTTCGTCAGCTTCTTGTCCACGAGCTCCCTGTCCACTGGCTATGCGCAATTGCTGCATATAGTAGCCTTCGCCACAGCCGAGATCTAAGACCGTCTGTTCAGTGCCACTATGGGCCTTCGCAACCGCGGTGACAATGGCGTCGGACAGAGACTGGTAGTAACCGGCATTTAAAAAACGCTGGCGGCTGCGAATCATCTCGTCGCTGTCGCCGGGATTACGGCTGCGCTTGTTCTGCGCTAGCAATAGGTTGAGGTAACCCTCGCGGGCGAGATCAAAGCTGTGTTGATTGTTGCAGCGATAAGTTTGCGGCTGCGACTCGGCTTGCAGGATCAGAGCCTGATCACAGCTCGGGCATTTAAAGTTGTCGCGAGTGGAACGCAACGCTGGGTAGACAAAGGCTTTGGGCAAGGGAATCTCAGGCAGAATCAATCGAGGGTCTAGCTTACAGCGGTTAATATCAGAGAACAATTGTTCGATGCTCTGGGCTCGGACTAATTGCCGCTATTAACCAAAACCAAGCCTCTATATTTTTAGGTATACTGGTTTGGCAGCTGGTTAGCCAGCGCAGCGAACTGCCGATTAGAGCAGAAGTTAATCTTTCCTAAAAGAGTCTCAGCTATGTTGACTGTCCATCATTTAAACAATTCCCGCTCGCAACGTATTCTCTGGTTACTCGAAGAGCTCGGTATCGAGTATCAATTAAAAACCTATCAGCGTGATCCCGTGACCAATCTTGCGCCGCCGGAATTGGAGCAGGTTCATCCTTTGGGTAAGTCGCCGGTGCTGACAGATGACGACAACACCATTATTGAGTCCGGGGCGATTATTGACTATATCCTGCGCCACTACGGCGATGGGCGCCTGCAGCCTGAAACCGGCACTGATGGCTATGAGCAGTACCTACAGTGGCTGCACTACGCAGAGGGCAGTGCGATGCTACCCATGATGCTGAAAATGTATACGGCACGCTTGGGGGATGCCGGTGCGCCTCTACAACCACGTATCAGTGACGAACTGCAGCGTCATCTCGGCTATATAGAGAATTCACTGAAGGGCGTCGATTGGTTAGTGGGCAACAATTTTTCCGGTGCTGATATTCAGCTCTCGTTTGTGGTTGAGATTACACCGCTGCTCTACTCTCTGGATTCCCTGCCAAATATTGCCGCCTATCGCCAGCGGTTGCAGAAGCGACCAGCCTATAAGGCTGCTCTCAAGCGCGGCGGGTTTTACGCCTACGGTTCTGACGCGGCTTAGTTGAGCCGGATTGAGAACTAACAGTTCTGTTTAGCGTTAGGAGGGGGCCAGGCATTTTTTGGCGCGATCAATACAGGGCTGACAGTCATCAGTGCGCAGAGGGCAGGCCTTAATACAAATGTGGTAGTTGTAAGCGCATTGGCGCTGTTGGTTGTCGAGAGATTTTTTATTAGGGCTTAGAGGCGCTTTCTGATTGAGCGGTTTGCATTGCTGGGGAAGGTTGTCCCGGGACACGTAG
>CAJQJT010000374.1 GCA_905478725.1 uncultured Pseudomonadales bacterium | reverse complement strand
GGCGGTTAGAGAATTACAGGTAGTGCGTGATAGCAGCACCGAGCATCGGGTATTACTGCGACAAATTGAATCGGTAGGCAAGGTGAGCGAAGAGTTCGCTGCGCGCCGAATGGATGCCAGCATCAAAAATGCGCTGGCAGGACAAAGTCTTGATGATGTGGAGAACACCCTTTAATGGCACGTATAGTATTTTTACCTCACGAAGATCTGTGCCCGGAAGGGGCGGTAGTTGAATCAAACCCGGGCGAGAGCGTGTGCCAAGCGGCACTGCGCAGCGGTATAGAAATTGAGCACGCTTGCGAGATGTCGTGCGCCTGCACTACCTGCCATGTGCATGTTCGCGAAGGCTTCATGGAACTGCCCGTGGCGGATGAACTGGAAGAAGATTTTCTCGATATGGCTTGGGGTGTGGATCCTGACTCTCGACTGAGCTGTCAGCTGGTTGCCGGTGACGTAGACCTAGTTGTCGAAATCCCAAGATACACTATTAATATGGTGTCAGAGAAACACTGAGCCAGCGGTTGAAGGCTCTCTGCGCTCTGTTCTCTAATAGAGGGAGCGGAGCAGATTAAGAACGGCATGAAATGGAGTAATAGACTATGCTGAAGTGGACAGATATACATGACATCGCCATTGAGCTAACGGACAACTATCCGGACGTGGATCCACAGTACGTAAATTTTGTTGATTTGCGGAAATGGGTTTTGGCGCTGGAAGAGTTTTCCGATGACCCAGACCGTTGTGGAGAGAAAGTTCTCGAAGCAATTCAAATGGCCTGGCTAGAAGAGCAAGATTAACGCCGCGTCTAGGTGGTAAAAGCTAAGGCGCGCAGGAAGCGAGACTCAGGCAAAGGATGGCAGACCGACACAAGCTGTATAAAAAAGTCTTAGACAGAGCCCCCTTTGGCACGCTGCTATTTGCCTATGGCGTCTGTATCGACGTCAATAGCCGGGCGCTGCAAATTCTCAAATGCCAGCGCTCCGAGATCATTGGCGCCGTACTCAGCGAAGATCAGGCTCAACAACCGGCCTCGGTTGATCAGCTCAAGCAAGTCATCGAAAAACTCCAACAAGACCAGCTCTCTGGCATCCTCTGGCGTTCAGAAAATATTCTCGAAGAAGACGAAATTGTCGTCTCTCTGGGCCCCGTTGAGGGTGAAGAGGATGGCAGCAGCGATGACGTTCTCAGCATTACCCTTTACCCACTTCCTGCACTGGCCCAAATGGTGGTCAAAGAATTCTCTACCATTGCTGTTGACCAGTCTGAGTTGCCAGAGGCTTTGCTCGAAGAGCCTGTAGATCAGGAGCCTGTAGATGAAGAGTCGGTCGTTGAAGAGCGCATAGGTAAAAATTCAGTTGCAGCTGTGATCGAAACAGAGGCTGACCCTCAATCAGAGACTGTCGTCACCTCTGCGTCAGTAAAATTATCTGAGCAACAATCCGATCAAGATCGCTATGAGACCCTCTCAGGATTACCGGTAAGCCTCAGGCTGATCGATAGCATTGGCGAATACTTAGATAAGCCCCAGAGCGACACGACCTGTGGTGCCCTGTTGCTAATCGATCTAGACCATTTTAATTCGATCAATGAATCCCTAGGGAAAGCCGTCGGTAATCAGATTCTTGAACGGGCTGCCGCAACCATCAAAGGTCTCTGCACTGAGAATATGGAAATGGACCAGGTGGCAGGGGACTCGTTCTTAGTCTTGATTGAAAATATTGCCGACAGTGCCGAGCAAGCGCGGGAAGCCAGCTTGGCCATAGCCAATGAAATTCGCTGCATTTTAACCCGACCTTTTTTTACCGAGAGCGGTGAAGTCAGTGTCACTGCCAGTGTCGGCATCAGTGTCTTATATGCCGGCCTCTACTATGCTTCGCCGGAGGTTATCGTCAGCGCCGAGCAGGCGGTACAGCAGGCCGAAAGTGCCATGTTCGAGGCCAAGCGTCGAGGCCGCGATAATGTAGTGCTATTTGATTCCCAGATAACCCGTCAGGCAAGGCAGCGTATCAACATGCAGTCCAGCCTGCGCAAAGCCGTCGCCAATCAAGAGTTTGATCTTCACCTGCAGCCTCAGGTCTCGACCCATAGCGGGGGTGTGGTGGGCGGCGAAGTGCTGCTGCGCTGGATGCATTCAGGTCAGGCTATGCGCTCACCGGCTGATTTTATTCCGGTGCTAGAATCTTCGGGCATGATTGTCGACGTCGGCCTATGGGTGATTCGTACCTCCTGTGAATATCTGCGCAATATGCTCGATCAGGGTCTCTGGACACCGGACATGCAAATGGCAGTGAATATCAGCCCAAAGCAGTTTCATGATCCACAGCTGATCAAGTCCCTTGAGCACAGTCTGAAGAGCTACGATATTCGCCCCGATATGCTCACCCTAGAAGTCACCGAAACTCTATTGATCGATGATTTTGAGTCGGTGGTGGATAAGATGAAAAAGATTCGCAACATGGGAACCCGCTTTGCCATCGACGACTTCGGCAGCGGCTACTCGTCGATGATCTATCTCAAGCGCCTGCCACTGGATATTTTGAAAATTGACCGTGAATTCATTACCCACCTCAACTCTGACAAAGAAACCCTAGGTCTAGTTGAAGCAATCATGATGGTGGCCCATCACTACGGTCTTGATGTCGTGGCTGAAGGCGTTGAAAAACGTGAGGTTTTGGAGATATTACGCGATCTTGGTTGCGAGAAATATCAGGGCGCTCATTTCAGTATGCCCGTCTCTCTGGATAAGTTTCAGCGTCTGTTGGTTGCCTAGCTTGTCCCATAGAAGTCTGTCAGGCTGTGTCTAGCCGAGAAACCTATTGTGACCACTGTCTCAGGCAGGTAGAATCCGCGCTTTCCGCCCATTAGGGCAATTTTTTAAGCACGACTCAATTTTTCGGAGAAATCTTCATGGCGTCTGAACGCACTTTATCTATCATCAAGCCCGATGCAGTGGCAAAAAATGTTGTTGGCCAAATCCTCAGCCGTTTTGAAACTGCTGGCCTGCAAATCATTGCCTGCAAAATGCAGCAGCTGACTCAGGAACAAGCCGAAGGTTTTTACGCTGAACACAGCGAACGTCCTTTCTTTAAGGATCTGGTATCATTCATGACTTCCGGTCCTGTTTCTGTACAGGTTCTGGAAGGCGAAAACGCGGTTATGACCAACCGTGATCTGATGGGTGCAACTAACCCTAAAGAAGCAGAAGCCGGCACTATCCGTGCAGACTTTGCAGAATCAATCGACGCCAATGCAGTACACGGTTCCGACGCAGTAGCATCAGCTACTCGTGAAATCGCCTACTTCTTTGCCGACAATGAAATTTGCTCTCGTTAATGTTCTTTTCTCTCTCTATCTAGGGCCTAGGTTAGGATTTAGGTAGAGAAGCTAAGAGAAGATCGAGAGAAACTGAGAGACCAGGACATCTATGTCCCAGGAACCAAACGCAACAGCAGTCCGCGACGAACAGCCCCGAAAGGTTAAAACTAACCTCTTGGGGCTTTCTGCTTCCCGCATCGGCGACTTTTTAGAGTCTCTGGGTGAGAAACGTTTCCGTGGCACCCAGATCCTCAAGTGGATTCATCAGTACGGAATTGATGATATCAGCGAGATGACTAATATTTCCAAGGGCCTGCGCGAAAGCCTAGCCGAAGTCGCCGAAGTGGTGGTCCCGGAGGTTGTCAGCTGTCAGGACTCCGTCGATGGCACACGCAAGTGGTTGATCAAAGTCGATGGCGGTAGCTGCATCGAAATGGTCTATATCCCCGAGCGCGACCGCGGTACCCTCTGTGTCTCGTCACAGATCGGCTGCGCCCTGGATTGCAGTTTCTGCGCCACTGGCAAGCAGGGCTTTGCCCGCGACCTAACCACCGCTGAGATTATTGGTCAGCTGTGGATTGCAGCCAAATCCTTTGATCAGTTTGATACCAAAAATCCCCGCCGTGTCACCAATGTGGTGATGATGGGTATGGGCGAACCATTGATGAACTTCAATAATGTGGTCGATGCCATGAGCCTGATGATGGACGACAATGCCTACGGCCTGTCCAAGCGTCGCGTGACCCTGAGCACCGCCGGTGTGGTTCCGGAATTAGATAAGCTAGGAGACGTCAGTGATGTCTCTCTGGCCATCTCACTCCATGCGCCAAACGATGAATTGCGCAATCAGCTGGTGCCGATTAACCGCAAGTATCCGCTAGCCGACTTTATTGATAGCGCCAAACGCTACCTGGATAAAATGCCTGACAATCGGCGCAAGGTTACGGTTGAATATACGCTGATGGACCTAGTCAATGATCGCGATGAACACGCCAAAGAATTATCTGTCTTGTTGCGAGATTTACCCTGCAAGATAAACCTAATTCCATTTAACCCATTCCCTGGATCGGAGTATAAAAGAGTCACTAAAGTGGCACTCAACCGGTTTAGGGACA